>JBOFTL010000197.1:0-4275 GCA_051652045.1 Microcoleus sp.
TCCCGCCGCGCATTTAAACTTTTCTTTTCAAGGGCGATTCGATCTATTCGCCCACCACATTGCCCGCGCACCTTCCCCAGAGGATTTGCGAACCTTGTATCAAGGAGTAATTGTTTACAATCCGGGCGATCGACCTGTAAAATTAGATATATTGCAAGCAGCTAGTTATCTCAGTCAACCCGACGCACCTTTTATTGAATTGCCACCCCAAGTCGATAATTCAAACAGCAACATTCACGCAGGACCTGGAAGTCGCGCCGTCAATGATATTCTCAGGGGAAGGAGACAGCCAGAATTTCCCCCGCAATTGATAATTCCACCGGGCAAAAGCGAAATTTTAATGAATCATCCAATCCCGGTGCGAGAATTAAAACCGCCGCTAAACGGTCGATCGACCTTGATGAGATTGCGCAGTGACGGTAAGATTTATGTTGCCAGTTTGGCGATGTTTGCCAAAACAGATGCAGCGGGAAACGAGCGATCGCCCAACTTAGCAGAATGGCAAAATTTATTAGAAAATAGTAATGTATCGGGGCCGCGCGATCGAATTCCTACACCACCGCAAATGACCGAAGGTCAAGTAATTTACGGTAGAGTTGCGGGTGTAGCAATGGGTTCAGAATGGCGGGCAAATCTTACCGACAATCCTACAGTTTCTCAACTGACAATTCCCCAACCTGGAACCGCATTTTCCTATCCATTGAGTACCCTACCGCGCGGGATGTTAGGAACAAATCAAATACAAAGTGCCCGAATGCTAGCACGCTATCCCGATACAGCCTACAGCGCCCACGGAAATTATGGAATTCAATACAGTTTGACTTTGCCACTGTACAATTCTACTGCTAAAAATCAAACGGTTACTGTTACCTTTCAAACACCATTGAAAACAGACAAATTAACATCGGGCGGGCTGACTTTTTTATCGCCTCCCGCACCTCAAACTTTTTTTAGAGGTACAGTCAGAGTGAGATTTAATGACGATAATCGAGTGTCGCAAACTCGCTACTTGCATTTAGTACAGCGTCGGGGACAGCAAGCAGAACCCTTGGTAAAATTAGAAATGAAACCGGGAGAAAAAAGGTTGGTGGAGGTAGATTTTATTTATCCGCCAGATGCCTCGCCGCCGCAAGTTTTGACGGTGAAAACTCAGGAAAATTAGCTATCCTGGTTTGCTATTTCTGTTATGTTCTCTCCCTCTCTCTGTAATCTCTGTGTCCTCTGCGGTTAATAATAAGTATTGAGATCTTTAAAGTTCGATCGGGTGGACTTAACTTACAGGGCTTACGATCTTGTTACTTAACATCCAGCAATCGAGCTCACTATCTCTTCCCTGTTGTTGCTTTTTTTGCAGCCCCATCGGCTACATCCCTTATTTTACTGTTGTTCGATCGCTCAATTGTAACGAAATATTACAATAGTGACGTTAAAGCAGCATAGAGGCTTGACAGCAAAGAATTAACCCGCTAATGTGAAATACATACCCGGGTAAGTCAATTCACTGTCATTATGCAAGAAAAGCAAAAAGTAACACTGTATCTTCCACCCGAGCTGCATCGCCAACTCAAAATCAAAGCAGCAGTTGAATCTGAACCGATGTCATCAATTGCAGAAAGGGCAATAGTATTCTACCTAGGAAACCCCGAACTGGTGGACGAAGTAGAAGCATCCTACGGACAAACCCATCGGGTATACACTTGTCCAGAATGCACGGGTTCAGTGGTAATGCGAGATGGAGAGCTAGCATCCATAGGCAGTCAGCCGACTGTATTGGTCGATCGGGAGCTTCCAGTAAAGCAGGTGTCAGGCGTCAGTGCCAGCACAGCTCAACCGGGAGAGGAAGAATTGGTTCCCTGCTAAGAATTCCTTGCTTCCCTAAAAGGCAGATCGCCCATAGCGTTCAATCGCCCTCATCCAGCAGCAATCGCCGAGTAACGAACAGAAGCATTGAAATTCAGCAAAGATAGCACCGTCTCTAGTGGGTCGAGGACTATGCAAGAAGAAATCAGCATTCTAATCCAAGCTCAATATCCTCTGATCTACCTCGTGACATCCGAGGAAGAGCGGTGTGAGCAAGCAATTTCTACAATAGCTCAAGCCAAGCCGCCACGACGGGTATTTATCTGGACTGTAACCCACGGCATAGTAGAGTACGGGCAGCCGCGGACGACCACCCAGCACAACACTGTCTCGCCAGAGGCAGCAATTGAGTGGACTATCCGGCAGCGAGAACCAAACAGCAACGCTAGTATCTATATATTCAAAGACCTGCATCCTTTTATAGATTCTCCCCCAGTAACGAGATGGCTGCGGGATGCGATCGCAAACTTCAAAGGCACGCAAAAGACAATTATACTGATGTCTCCTTTGCAGCAAATCCCGATCGAACTAGAAAAGGAAGTGGTAGTTTTAGACTTCGCACTGCCGGACATGAAAGAACTCAACCAAGTTCTGTCGCAGCAGTTGAAGCAAACTCGCCAGCGGGAAATCAAAACAGAAGAGCGGGAAAAACTCCTCAAAGCGGCCTTGGGACTTACCAAAGACGAAGCCGAAAAAGTTTACCGCAAAGCCCAAGTGACGACGGGACGCCTGACAGACAAAGAAGTAGATATAGTCTTGTCTGAGAAAAAGCAACTCATTCGGCGCAACGGCATCCTAGAGTTTATCGAAGAAGACGAAACTCTTGATTCGGTAGGCGGTTTAGAAGAGCTCAAGCGGTGGCTGAGACAGCGTTCTAACGCTTTCACAGAAAGGGCGAGAGAATACGGCTTGCCCCAACCCAAAGGGATGCTGATTCTGGGCGTACCCGGATGCGGAAAATCCTTAATTGCTAAAACCACAGCTCGCTTGTGGGGACTCCCGCTGCTACGCTTGGATATGGGCAGAGTTTACGACGGTTCGATGGTAGGTCGATCGGAAGCCAACCTGCGCAACGCTCTCAAAACAGCAGAATCGATATCTCCAACCATCCTCTTCATTGACGAATTGGACAAAGCGTTTGCGGGCGGCACCGGTTCAGCCGACTCAGACGGAGGCACATCCAGCCGGATTTTCGGTTCCTTTCTCACCTGGATGCAAGAAAAAACTTCCCCAGTGTTCGTCATGGCAACAGCCAACCGGATTGAAAGATTGCCGGGGGAATTCTTGAGAAAAGGACGGTTCGACGAACTCTTCTTTGTTGACCTGCCAACCAAAGAAGAACGCCAAGAAATTTTCAACATTCACCTGTCAAAGCGGCGTCGGGACATCTCTCGCTTCGATTTAGAGCAACTGTCCAACGTTTCCGACGGCTTTTCAGGAGCCGAGATTGAGCAAGCGCTCGTAGCAGCCATGTACGAGGCCTTCGCTCAAGACAGAGAGTTTACGCAGCTAGATATCATCGCGGCCATTAAATCTACACTGCCGCTGTCTAAAACCATGACCGAACAGGTCAGCGCCCTGAGAGATTGGGCGAGACAGCGCGCGCGGCCCGCTGCGTCTTCCGTCGCTGAATACCAGCGAATGGAATTCTAAAAGCTTTCTCCTGGTCCAAACAGGAGCAAAGGCTAGCAACAGCTAGCAGTTCGATCGAAGAGCCGCCCAGCGGCAAGTTAAATCCAGACCGTTGTTGTTTCTCTCTCAGTTTTTTTTAGGAGGAAATCCAATGTCTCACTTTAGCACTCTGCGCACCAAAATCACCGATGCCGAAATCCTGAAAGCTTCCCTGCGCGACTTGGGCATCACAGTCAAGTCCGAAGCAGACGTTCGCGGCTACAACGGCCAGCGCGTTCGCTCCGACATCGTAGCGGTTTTGGAAGGCGAATACGACCTGGGTTGGTCCCGCAATAGCGACGGTTCCTTCGACCTAATTGCTGACCTCTGGGGCGTCGCCAAAAAGCACAATCAAACAGAGTTGATCAATTCCATCAACCAAAAATATGCCGTTAACAAGACCTTGGCAGCAGTCAAGCAACGCGGTTTGCAAAATGCCAACGTCAAGCTGGTGGTGCAAAAGTAATTGAACTGCGCGTTTCCAAGCTCGCGGGTTAACCTAAAGACGGGGTTAACCCGTTTTTTGTTGCATCCGCACATTGAGGGCGGTTAACAGGAGCAATTTTTCAAGAGTAATAACATATTTGAGTTAGCCATCCCCTCATCCCCTCCTTTAAAGGTAGGGGTTCTCACGCTCCCGTACTAATCAGATAGAGCTTGTTGGCTCAGGCTTGGCAAGCAACAGGCTGCCGCTGACTGTCGAGAGCGAAAAAATTAGCTCGGCCAGCATTAAAGTAATTATCC
>JBOFTL010000198.1:0-7821 GCA_051652045.1 Microcoleus sp.
CGACTGACAGTTGGGGAAGATTTGCAGGCAAAGCAACGGACATGATTCCCGGCTGACTCTGCATCTCAGTTCTGTAAAGCAATTGTCCCGATCGACTAAACAGCCGAAATTGCAGCGGACGAGAAGTGCGATCGGGTACAAACCAGGTAAAGGTGGGATGCCCGGAAATCGTCTGTCCTACGTGACTGAACGGCACCAAGGCAGTCAATACCGCCGCTGAATCACCTTCACAACTGCCGCCGCGAGTGGTATTCGTGCCCGTTTCTTTCGGTTTTGAAGGGTTTTGAGGAGGAATGTATTTTGCCAGCGCTACAGAAGCGAGCCAGAACGAAACACTCAGCATTAAACTCGCAATACCGACAGAGTAAATGGTTCGACGCTTCAAGCAGTGAGTCATCACCTGAATCCTCTCTTTGACATACTCCCCACCGATGAATCGGGGGGATTCTGATTCATGGTTCATCGAAGTCCACTTACAGTATCAAATTGCTTATCGACAGCAGCGGTGGTCTTCTCCCCATGCTTTCCCGATTTCTCGGCGGATTCCTCTTGCCCAGAGGTACCGTTTTTATTCCACTCAACACCAAGAATATTTAATCCTTTGTGCAAGATATTTATCGCAGCATTTGTATCGCGACAAATCTCAATCTGGCAACTAGGACATGAATGCGTTCTAGTGCTGAGAGATTTTTTGACTCTGTGACCGCAATTAGAGCAATCAACAGACGTATAGTTTGGCGATACTGCCACAACTGCTTTGTCCCAAATCTTGCCATAGTAGTCCAGCTATTGAGTGTATGGATACCAACCAGCATCCGAAATTGACTTAGCTAAATGATGATTTTTGACCAGATTCGCAATCTGCAAATCTTCATACACCACGACATCGTTAGACATCACTACGTTTCGAGCAAGTTTTACAGTGCGTCAGCCCAGAGTTTTGCGTTTTTTTCCAAAGATTTCGGCAACTAACGCACTCTAAAAGATCGAGTTTGTAGAGTGCGTCAGCATCAAAAAAAATTAGACTGCTGCGGCTGCAGGTGCCGGATAAATGCTAACTTTCTTGCGGCTTTTGCCTTTTCGTTCAAAAGTTACGATGCCATCAATTAGAGCAAACAAAGTGTAGTCTCTGCCGATACCGACGTTTTCACCTGCGTGAAATTTGGTGCCGCGCTGGCGGATCAAAATGTTGCCTGCTTTAACGACTTGACCGCCGTAACGCTTGACACCCAAGCGCTGGGCGTTTGAGTCGCGGCCGTTGCGGGTGCTACCCGTACCTTTCTTGTGAGCCATAATTTCCTCGACTGTTTTTACTATCTTTTATTCTGCTTCAGATTCGGCAATTTGAGGGGTTTCAACAACTTTTTCAGTCGTGTCTCTAGCTGCTAATACTGTACCGTTGACGCTGATGGAGTCGATCAGAAAGCGCGTTGTTTCTTGGCGGTGGCCTTTTTTCTTGCGGGTTTTCTTTTTCGGTTTCATCTTGTAGACGAGCACTTTCCGGCCGCGAAAATGCCGCAGTACCGTGCCTTCAACTGTGGCATTTTCTACTAGGGGCTGGCCGATGTGAACGTCGTTTTCGTGCTGGACCAGAAATACTTTGTCTATGGTGACTTTTGATTCGGCTTCGACGTGAAGTAGTTCGATGTCGTAGAAGCGGCCTGGTTCTACTCGCAGTTGTTTGCCGCCGGTTTCAATAATTGCGTAAGTCATGGGATGGTTGTGAGTTTGCCGTACAGGTAGCTGGTTTTTAGTTGATAGTTAATAGTTGATAGTTGATAGTTGGCAACTATCAGTCGATCGACTTTTGACTTTGACTGTTTTCCAGCTTTTGATATGTCTTGACCCGATCCGAGCAGGATTTAGAGTAGAGAGACAATCTACTATTGTTGCCGATCGTGGGATTTTTGTCAAGTTAAAGGGCGATCGAACAAGATTCGGCGGTTGAAACCGCGTCTATACGAACGAAGTCCGCCTTCGCGGACTAAGAAGTTTCGCTTCGCTCAACTCGACTCTTAGCGACATTTTGATGTACTTTGATTTTTATTTTTTTGCGGAATGTTTGCAAGGTTGAATGTAGATTTTCTGAAATTCTTTCTTCTGAACAGATACAGTTAAAAATATGGCTCAGGAAAATTCCGAAAATTTGCTGCAAAAAATGTGGAAAGTTTTAACGACTGACCATAGGGAATTGTTGCGGGGACGGCACGATCTAGTAGTAGATGGTGTTGATAGTCTAAATGCTGTCATTTCTGGTGCTGTTGCGGTTGCGGGAGTTGCCGGTACGGTTGTCAATCCTGCGGTTGCTGTTGTTGCTGCTGGAGTGGGATTCGTGCAAATTGCCGTGCGGTGGCAAAAGCGTTTTCAAAACAAGCCGCAGGACGATCGAACTTTCTCTGATTACGTGCAGTTTGCGGCAGTTTTAGCTTATTGTAAGGCTTTAGATAAATATCTCAATGATAACAATATTTTAACCAGCATTAATCTTGAATCGGTTGATTCGGAACAATTCAAACAGCAAATTGAAGAACTCGCGGAATCATCTTTAGACGAACGGGAGGCTCGAAGGGCGATCGACTGTTTTCCTCAATCTAAATTAGCTGAAAAATTTAATAATTTACTGTTAAATAGATTGCAGGAAGTAGGATTAGATGAACGCACAGCTAAAACTTTGACGGAGCGGGTAGCTTGGAGTACGCCTCGATATATCAGTGAGGCATTGGCTGAGGCAAAAGATGAGTTAAGAGTGCTGGCAGAACTTTACCGCGATCGATGGCAAAAAGACCTAGATAAATACGACAGCATCGATACTTATTTAGAAGAACAAATCGGATCAAAACCTCAAGAAAAAGTATTTGCTGAAGACTTTACTTTTAAGGATATCTACGTTCCGCTGAAGGCGCGGAAAATTGATAAAAATGGTAAGGTCGATCGAGATGCCGAAGCATTCGATCTAGAAACTTGGGCAAAAGAGTTACTGGCAGATGAAAATAAACAAGAGCGAGTAATGTTTGTCGAAGCTGGACCCGGACGCGGTAAAAGCGTTTTTTGTCGAATCTTTGCTGACTTAGTGCGACAAAATTTGCATCCTGTTTGGACGCCAGTATTAATTAGATTGCGAGATATTCGCACATTTCATAATAGTTTTATAGAAACGCTAAAAGAGGCAGTTAAGACTGATTTTACTAACGATATAGGCTGGTTGACAGATCGAAATACGCGATATTTGTTTTTTTTAGATGGATTTGACGAGTTGGTGATGCAGAGGAGAAAAAGCGTTGATTTAGACGATTTCATCAAGCAAGTAGGTCAATTTCAGCAGGATTGTCAGCAGAGTTCTGAAATGAGGCATCGAGTGTTAATTACTGGCAGAACTTTAGCTTTACAAGGTATTGAAAGGCAAATACCGGACAATCTGGAGCGAGTCGAAATTCAGGTGATGGATGACGAACTACAGCAGAAATGGTTGAGCAAATGGGAATCCCAAATTGGAACTGAAAAAACCTCAGCTTTTCAGGAGTTTTTGCAACACGAACGCTGTCCAAAGCAGGTGAAATCAGACTTGGCGAGAGAACCGCTATTGCTTTATCTCTTAGCAGCAATGCACCGCGATAGAGAGTTAAAAGTTGAGGATTTTCAAGGAACTAACAGCACTCAATCAAAAATTTTGATTTACAACAAAGCTGTGAACTGGGTACTCACAGAACAGCGGTCTGACAAGTTCAATCGGAAGCTAAATCAGAATTTAACAGGACTGGAAACAGAGGATTTGCGGCGCATCCTGATAGAAACAGGGTTATGCGTGGTTCAGTCGGGAGGGGAATATGCTTCTGTCGCGATGATTAAGGCACGATTGACAGCATATGAATCGGTTAAATCATTATTTGAAGACGCACAAAAACCGATTGGCGATAATCATCTGAAAAATGCTTTGGCAGTTTTTTACCTCCAGCAAGGCAGTCCAGAAGGTTCTGTGGAGTTTGTCCACAAGAGTTTTGGTGAATTCCTGTGTGCGGAACGATTGAAAGAAAGTCTGGAAGAGTGGACGGAACCGGGAAAGAAAGGAAGAGGATTTAATACTAAAGACGATGAGATGGCTTGGCAAATTTATGATTTGTTGGGTTATGGAGGGCTGACGGCAGAAATTTTGGAATATTTGATGGGGTTGTTGACGACCCCAGCCGACGGAGAGGAAGCCAGTCGGTTTCACCCTGTGAAGTTATTCCAGCGTCTGGAAGATTTTTATCAACAGTGGTGCGAGGGCGAATTTATTGATATGCTGCCGGAAAGTTTGCCTCAGAAGAAGATGCGCTTGCTACGAGAGCAATTGAAAACTCAAGAATTGGGGCAGAAACAAATTGATATTTACGCTGGTTTGAATGTGATGATTTTGCTGTTGGAGTTGCACCGTTACGGCCAGCAGAGAGATGAATTGAAAGACCAAATGGTGTTTCATCCTTGTGGGAAAGCTAATGCAGAAGGTAAACTTGACGATGCAGGTTGGTTGTTGCGTCTCATCGGTTATAGCTGTTGTGTTGGGAATTTTAGCTTTGTCCAAACAGTTGGGAGATTTCTCAACGGCGCAAACCTCGTCGGTGCAAACCTCATTGGTGCAAACCTCATCGGTGCAAACCTCATCGGTGCAAACCTCATGAGCACGGACATCAGGGGCGCAAACCTTAGTGGCGCAGACCTCAGTCGTGCAGACTTCAGCGACGCAAAACTCAGTCGCACAGACCTCGTCGGCGCATACCTCATCGGCGCAAATCTCAGTCATGCAAACCTCAGCTACGCAGACCTCAGTCGCGCAGACCTCAGCGACGCATACCTCATCGGTGCAAATCTCAGCGATGCAAACCTCAGTTACGCAGACCTTAGAGGCGCACACCTCATCGGCGCAAACCTCAGCCGCGCAGACCTTAGAGGCGCACATCTCATCGGCGCAGACCTTTGCGGTACAAACCTCATTAGCGCAAACCTTAGTAGCGCAGACTTCAGCGGCGCAGACCTCAGCCGTGCATACCTTGGTGATACAAACTTAAGCGACGCAAATCTCAGCGACGCAAACTTAAGCCACGCAAACCTAAGTGATGCAAACCTCAGCCGCGCAAACCTCCGTGGCGCAAACCTCCGTGGTGCAGACCTCCACCGTGCAAACCTTTGCGATGCAAACCTTTGCGATGCAAACCTTAGTGGCGCAAACCTCAGTCGCGCAAACCTTAGTGGCGCAAACCTCAGTCGCGTAAATCTAAGCGACGCAAACCTCAGCCACGCAGAACTTAGTCGCGCAAACTTCAGCCGTGCAAACTTCAGCGAAACTTTTGGCGATGTCAAATGGAACATAAATACAAATTGGAAAAATGTTCGCGGTTTGGGCGAAGCTGTTAACGTGCCAGAAGCGTTGAGGCGACAGTTAGGAATGGATTAGCAACTTTGTTCCAGGCGGTGCGGTGGCTGTTTTGAAGAGTGGCATTAATCGCTTTTCCCGGAGTCCGCCAGGGGTTGAAAACCCAGATTTGGTATTAAACCATAACCTCGTAGGGGCGAAGCATTCGATCGACAATAACACAACAAAAACCCAAATTTTAGATATCCGAATGCTTCGCCCCGCCTCACGAACCATCCCCAAACCCCCAGCCCTAACGAAAACGGGGGTGGCAAACCCGGATTTTGTATCAATCCTTAGAAGGACTAAAGTCCTTACTACGAACCTTAGAAGGACTAAAGTCCTCACTACGAACCTCGTCCTTAATTCAAGCAGTTGCAGAAACACTGTTCTTGCGCAGCAATTCCCAAGCTTGCTGTTTTACTCTACCTTCCATCACTTCTGTTTGCAAAGAAATAAAAGCCTCAAAATCTTCTAAACCGTACTTTGTGGTTTGCAAAAGCTTGCGCAACTGTTCTTCGGCATCTACTGTCAGATAACCTGTCGCCATAGCTTGTCGGACAATTGTGCTGATTACGCTCATAGCAAATCAACTCTCAAAACACGTAAATTTAAATACTCCTTTTGCCATGACTAACCTTATTTTTAGTTTGTTTCCCACTTTTTACTCAAAATACATAATATCTGTCTAAAGTCATATTTAACACCCAAAAACAGTCGATCGACTGTATCGATTTTAACTTTTACGCGCGATCTAACGTTAAATATTGCATTAATGTGTATCAATTTTAACTTTTAATTTAAAGCGCGATCGAACGTTAAGTTTAGTAATTGCAGTTTAATTTTTGTCTAACAGCAGCCTCCATTCTCTCACGGCAAAAGGAGGAATTAGCAATTCCGTTTCCGTCTGACCTTTTACGGGCAAGCTTAACCGCAACGGTCGATTGCTATCCAATTTTGTCACAATTTGTCGGAAATCGTATTCTCCCACATTCACGGGCAAATCCGACAGAACCCAAATATCATTTGCCTCTCCAATTGCCGTTTTTCCCGCTGCCACCGTCAAATCTGCGGGGTGTATTAACTCAGTACCGGGAAATCCTACTAACCTGAGATTTACAGATGTGACGATTCCCGATTTTACCCGTTTGTAAAGCACGACTTGCCACGCTGTATCTTCATTATCGCGCAGACTTTGGACCGATCGAAACATGATTCGATCGGCCGTTTCTGGATATTTGTGAATTGAAGCTAAAGCAATAGGACTGTGTGCGATCGTCAGACAGAGACATAAGGTAATAATAGTTACAATTTTGCACCAAAAATTATTTTTTTTCATCTGTAACTTCTTCCAATAATTGTTCGTAGTACGGACTGAAGTCCGTCCTGAATAATTGTTCGTAGTACGGACTTCAGTCCGTCTTTAATTGCTAATGCGGGTGCATCTATATTTTGGCAGGGCGAAGCATTCCGGCCGATGATTTATTAGTTACAAGCAGAGGCTTACTGTCGAAATGCTTCGCCCCTACGAATATATTTGCACAACAGAGATGCACCCTGTAGTGCAAATATATTTCCTCCCTATTTCCAATCATTTGCAGCTTGCGATAACACGTAAGCTGAAACATCAATAATTTGTTGTTCCGACAAACGGTCTTTGTAAGCAGACATCACGCCTTTGCCATTAGTTACTAAATCGGAAATATTAGCGATCGAATCCATTTTATATTTTTTCAAGGCTTTTAGTTTCAAATTTTTACCGCGCCTGATAATGTTGCTGCCGTTGATGTGACATCCCGCACAGTTAACGTTAAATACTTCCGCCGCCGTTTCCTGATTTGTGGCGGTATCCGCTAGGGCTTTTGGAGGATTGAAGGCAACTTCTCCAAATGCCAGTGTCACTATTAATAGGACTGCGCCGATAATTGTTTTTAATTTATTTGGTAAAAGCATTAGTTTGTAGGTCGATCAATTGCGGTTTGTTTGATGATATCACTAAACAGATATTTTGGGTACGATCGATTTTTTGAGCTAATAATTGTGCTGAGGGGATCGAGCGCAACTACAAACATTGTGGCGCTAAAGCGCAACTACAAACTCGTACTTTATTCTTCCCAATCAAAAGTGCGAGAAACTGCTTTTTTCCACAACCGATATTTTTGTTCGCGAAGTTCGATCGACAGTTGCGGTTCCCAAGTGCGATTTACTGCCCAATTAGCGCGCAATTCTGCTAGCTGACTCCAAAAACCCACAGCCAAACCTGCAGCATAAGCCGCCCCTAAAGCTGTTGTTTCCCCTACCGCAGGGCGTACTACAGGCACGCCCAAAACATCGCTTTGAAACTGCATTAAAGTATGATTTACTACCATCCCGCCATCTACTTTTAAAGTTAAAAGTTTGACCCCAGAATCTCTCTCCATTGCATCCAATACTTC
>JBOFTL010000199.1:0-5617 GCA_051652045.1 Microcoleus sp.
CCAATTTATTAGCAACTAATTACAACTGGATGAACCGCAACAATAATTCAGTTCCCTATAATATTGCGAGAATTCTCCGGGTTTTGGCGGGTCAATACTCAAAAGGAATGGGTGTTTTGCGCCGTTGCGACAACCTCAATCCGGTAGGTTTTTATTTACTTTACCCTACCGCTGCCGAATCGGAAGTTAATTTTTTTAACCCTCCCAGCAAAAGCCTGCATTTAAGTTCTGTTTCCGATGTCGATCCTTTCAAAATTGCTTTACCGGGAGATGAGAAGTGCCAGTCAATCTTTGTCCGCAGTTGGATGCTCGACGAACCGTATTTTGAAACATACCGCATTCCTTTTATCGAACACATACAGCAAGTTTTGCGCGAAATGAAAAAAGATTTTCCCAATCTTTGCGATATTTATACGCTAATGATTCATCCGAGGTACGAAAAACAGAGTTTAGCTTTGGGGTTTCAAAAGACTAGCAGCGATAACCAGCTATCTGTTTACTGGATGTATCTGGCATTAGATAGATTTTTGGCATTGGATATCAAAGCGGCGCTAGTGAATGCGTGATAAGTAGAAGGAAGAAGGAAGAGGGAAGAAGGAAGAAGGAAGAAGGAAGAAGGAAGAAGGAAGAAGGAAGAAGGAAGAGGGAAGAAGGAAGAGGGAAGAGGGAAGAAGGAAGAGGGAAGAAGGAAGAAGGAAGAGGGAAGAAGGAAGAAGGAAGAGGGAAGAGGGAAGAGGGAAGAGGGAAGAAGAGCGAGTTAGTAAGCTTTTGGGCGATCGGGATCTTGCGTTTAATTAGGCGGAATTACTTAATCCTGTCCGATCGATCGAAGGCGATTGCTAATTTCTACCTATAGCGATCGACTATCAACGAAGAGGGCGGGCACGGGGGCACCGCCCCTACCAACTCTCAATCGATCGACTATCAACTATCAACTCTCAACTCTCAACTGTTTAAGTTTTCGATATAACTTGAATGTCGGGCAAACCCTCAAGTTTTTCTACGGGAATTTCTTCTGCAACTCGCGGTACAAAAATAGTTAATCCCCCCGGTACGCACTCAATAAATAGAGGTGTCATGCCGATAATTTCCCCATCTACAACCACTTTTTGAGGCGGATCGGTTGTAATTTTTACTTTTTTTGCCCGCAAATAACCGATGTCATCCCGTTCGACAGGAGTGCCACTTAAAGCTGTTTGCAATAAGTGATAGGAAGCCGCGATCGCCCCTGCTTTATTTTGTGGTGCTACTAAAGTAATATCCAGCAAACCGTCATCGACAATCAGTCCCGCCGGCCCTTGAGCTAAAATTGAAGTAGGCGGTGCTGCATTCGCCACCGTTACAGCCGCCGCCGTCAGGCTGATAATTTTATCTTCTGTTTCGATTTCAGTTTCAAATCTTTCTAAATTGTTCAACTGTTTGATGCCTGACAAAACGTAAGCCAGCATTCCCCAGCGATTTTTCATTTCGCGATCGGCTAATTCCACTGTTTCTGCTTCAAAGCCAACTCCGGCTAGCAAAACCATCGGCATTTCACCGTTACAAATTGCTGCATCTACCACCCGCGTGAACCCTCCCAAAATTGTTTCGCAAGCGGTTTCAATTGTATTGGGAAGTTCTAAAGCATTGGCAAAAGCATTAGCAGTACCCCGCGAGATAATTCCTAAAGGAATATTGGTGCCGACGATCGCGCCTGCAACTGCTGATAGTGTGCCGTCTCCTCCGGAAGCAATGATTGATTCAACTCCTCTAGAAACTGCTTCGCGAGCAAGTCGATCGGCATCTATTTCTGGCGTTGTCAGTCGAATGTCTAAGTTAACAACAGGTTCTAAAAGTTCCTGAATTTGAGCCAAATCTAGCTCGGGGTCGCTGTTGCCGGCAGCGGGATTGAAAATCAGGCAAGCCGAACGTTTCATAATGGTAATGGGTAATTGGTAATGGGTAATTGGTAATTGGTAATTGGTAATTGGTAAGAGCGATCGACAGCAATCTAATTAGTTCGTAGTGAGGACTTCAGTCCTCATCAATATCAGAGGACTGAAGTCCTCACTACAAACATTAATTTAATTAAGACTTGACAAAAGTCCATTCTAACATTTTTTTGGGAGCCTTTTGCAAAGCTTCCTTAATTTCCTGGTTGCTGTCGAACTTAATTTTATCCAAATAAGATGCTTCGACATTGACAGTAAACTTTTCCTCTTCAAAAGGCCAAGGAGTTACTGTCACGAGTTCGTTGCTATCTTGCAAGATATCATAGCGCTTGCCGTCCGGACCGACGCCAATTTCTAAAGCTCTTTCCCCGGCAGGGAATTCGCGGTTGCAGAGAATTAAAGACAGTCGATCGCACCATTGGAAAAAAGCATAAGCCGCCTCGGCCTCTTCCTGAGAAATCTCCAACTCTTCGCGCCATTGCTTTTGATTGGCGAGTTGTTCGTCCAAAAATTCATCAAGTTCTGGCGACTCTCCCCGCTTGCCCTCATTCAAATAACTCATGTGCATTGAAATCAGCATTGCGACCCACCGACCTCGATATAGGGAACTCTGCGCCAATTCTTTAATTTTAGGCAGCGAAGTTTCCTTGTCTAAAGTAAAGTCTAAAGGCGCTCCGGCTGGAGTTAAAATATTTTCTTCCCACTCTTTTTCTAAATCATCGTGGTGAGAAATGGCTGCGATAGTTTCATAGAGGCGAATCGGAGATTTCGATCGCTTCCATTGACCGCCAAGCTGAGCGGCAAGCAAAGCGTGGGCGCGGTGGTAAATAATTTCCCAACCAGTTTCGGTTAAGTTAGCAATCATAGTTGAGAGTTGATAGTTGAGAGTTGAGAGTTGTAGTGCGAGCGTCCCCGCTCGCGATCGATTGATAGTCTCTCGATTGATAGTCTCTCGATTGATAGTCTCTCGATTGAGAGTTGTCACGATCGAATCAGCAAGCAGCAAAATTCAGTAAGCTTGTTGGTAATTCCGATCGGGAGTTTAAGTAGGTGGAATTAGTTAGATTACAAAAGGTTCGATCGAAATATCCCGCCATTTGCCCTCAAATCGTTCGACAACTAACGGCCGGATTCTGAACTTAGGCGGACACCCGTCGAGAACATCAATCCGCAAACAGGAATAAGGACGGCGTTTCTGCGAACCTTGACCGCTGCGGCCTACGTACAGTAAGGATTTTGCTACCGGGCGGGTGTTGGTTTCAATAGCGGCCGATCGACCCCGAGCCCGCCCTAACTGATAAGCTTGAGAACTAGCCAGTTCCTCCAACATCGGCCCTTCTGGCCGCTGGCGGCGGAGGCTGTGGCCGCTGCCCCCGCAAACAATCCAGTTAATATGAGAGTCTGCGTGTCCGGTATCCCCTGTTTGCAGGTGTTCCAGGCAATGAGCGTGCCCCGTCAGCACTAAATCTACTAGCGGGCGTCCCTGGGCCTCCTGGGTGAGTGCATCCGCTACCGCATCGAATACCTCGCGCAGTCGCAAACGCACAGCTAAAGTTTGAGCTTGATTCCACTTTGTCGCCTCGGTGACGTAGGGGGGATGGTGCAGGTAAATCACCCGCCCCCGCACTTCAGGATCGCGCCAAGAGTCGATCAACCTGGTTTTGAGCCATTCGAGTTGTTCGACATCTGTAGTAGCAGTTCTATCCGGCGACAGTTGTTTGTCAATATCCATCAACATTTCGTCAACTTGCTCTAATTTGGCGCGCAAATCGTCTAGCTGTTCTTCTGCTTCGGGATTGTCGGGGTTCAACCGCGCTGAAGTTTCCAGCATTGCCAATTTTTCTTGCTCTAACTTCTGCCTGTCGAGTTCCAAATTCCGGCGCTGAATGTCGCCTTGTTTGGTTTTTGGTAGCGGTAAGGGTTCGTTAAAGGTGTTGGAGTCGAGGGCGAAGAAGTCGATGCCGCCACTGCGAAAGGTGTAGTAGCGGTTTGGCAAGCGGGTAAAGCTTCCGGGCTGGTAGCGCAGGCAGCGGCCGGTGCTAGTGTTAGCGGTGTAGTGGGTGTCGAGGTGCCGATCGAGCTCTCCTGGCAGTTGGCGGGCTTTGAGGTAGTCTAGAAAGGCCTTGGCGTAAGCGTTTCCCCGATCCGAACCGTGGAGGCCGACATCGAAATCTAACTTAGAACCCAGCAGGCGGCGCAGCGGCAGGGCGCTGGCGGAGAGAATCCCGTAGACGAGGGGTAAGTCGTAGTAGTCGTGATTTCCCGGTACAGGAAGGAAGGGAAAATTGAATACCATGCGATCGTAACTAATACGAGCGGGATCTTCTCCTCCCACCAGAAACTCTCGGTACGGGCGAATAAAATTTGGCAAATAATATTCGCTGGAGCCGACTAAATAAACTACATCGCCGGTATGGACGAGGAAACGGCAATTTTCGCGTTCGGCTAGCATCCTCTGGGCAATCTGCCGCTGCGGGTTGTGTCCCCGGTGATTGCCGGTGCCACTGTCGCCTGCTACTAAAAATGAAAACTCCGGACTGCCGTCGCTACCATCATCCAAAACGATTCGAGTTTGGTCGATATCTCGCGAGGTGACAGACCCGGATTGCCAACGCACCCGCTCTTTCATTTTGTGGATTTTGACTGAAATGCGCGGATCGGAAACGAATTTCACGCCACTCGATCTCCCAAATAGGTGAATTCCTAGTTTATCTTGCTGCGATCGATCGAGTTCTTGCATCTTTCCAAAAGGAGAAATAGCAGTTGACAATTGACAGTTGACAATTGACAGTTATAGGACTTTGGCACAGAAACCGGGTTTCTTTGAACAATCTCAGACATCAACGAAAAATTTACAAAGAAACCCGGTTTCTCACTACTCCGTGCGTCCTGGAGTAAATGGAGTGCGTACCTGCGGCACTGCGATCGAAAAAACGGATCTGAAGCTTCCCCGTATTCGGGGCTGGCAGGTCAGATTTGTTACATCGGTTACACAACTTGCTGCCGAACTTTTTTTTATTTTCGCAATCTGCTTGAGGCCAAATTTTCCTGAATTCCCCAGCAGCCTGTAATGTAGATCGTCCGAGTTCGCCAAATCATCCCAAATTTGAGATTTTTAACGGTTAATTTTCTTTAAAATTAACTCTATCCTCTTGCTCTATTTTTATCTCCCACAATCTTCGCCAATCTCACTCTATCACTCTTTCACTCTCCCCCTCCCCCCCTCTCCCCTTCCCCCCCTCTCCCCTTCTCCCTCTACCAAAAGCAGGAAGTTTTAAGTCAAGGGTAATGGCAAAATCGCAGCGCCTTTTGATACCATGACGATCGAGTGGAGGAATCAGGGAATGCACGGGAGGTGCTTAAATGGAGCTTTTCGGAGAACAAAAACGGTGCTTAGATGGTTTGGTAATGTCGATCGAGCAGTTGGGGGGCCGAGTAGAAGTCTCTAAGCTCGAACAGATAGCCGAATTGATTATTCAAACGATGAGGGGGCCCTGGCGGTATTTTCACACGTCGGAGCACATTTTTGAGGTTGGGGGTTCTACCGATCCGATCGAGGTGTTGGCAGCAATGTTTCACGATTTGGTGTACGTGCAAGTCGATCAGGGTGTGGGTTTCAGTATCAGCAGTGCCATTTGTCCTTTTGTCAAAGAGGTGCGATCGCAGTTAGCAATTAAGGATGAAAG
>JBOFTL010000200.1:0-3756 GCA_051652045.1 Microcoleus sp.
AGTTTCAGGTAAGTGCGATCGAGATTATTAAACGAGTGATGTTTGAGGGTTCTCGGTTTGTCTTGCAGCAAGCAGGCGAAGATGCAGTGGCGTTAATTCCTGAAGAGGAGTTTCACAAGTTAGACTATTTGATGGCTGAGATTAAACCTTCACAATTCATGCCTGATGAAGAGGAGTATTATGCAGATGAAGGCCCGATTCACTGTATGTCGATCGATAAAATTGTGGAAGATTTGGACGATATCATAGCAGACATTCAAGAATTTGACGACTTATTTGGGGTACTACCGCTAGCAGAAATGGGAGAGGATGTCGATATTTTTATATCTGTAGCTATCTTGATGTCGGTAAATAGATTTTGGGTGCCGGAGTACGCGATCGAGGAGAAAGAATCTCGGCGATAATGCTATATTAAGTTCGTAGTTGCGCTTCAGCGCCGGCCGACGAAGACAGCCTAACTACAAACCTTGTGAAGTTCTTACTCCCTCCCCTTAATAAGGTGAGACACTGGGATCTTGGGGTCCCGCCAAGTGTAGGAAGTGGCGTGAGGATTGGGGTGGGGTAAAAAATTTATGACTCCTGCAAGTATTGCTATATAAATTGCTAATAGGGAACAATTTCAAATCCGAAGAAGTCGTTAAAAATTGTCTAGAGCAGCTACCAAAAAATAGTAATCTAGATAATAACCTCGAGCGAATAATTTTAAGCTATGAAATTAAGTCGGTCTAGTATTTCTAAATGGGCGGCCATTCTATTTACTACTATTTTAATCACTGTCGCCTTGCCTTTGCTGGCGAGAGAGATTCAACTACCTGCAAGTCGCTGGGTGGAAGTACGGCAAACGAGAGGAACGGTAACATATCAAGGAAGACCGGCAAAAGTGGGCGATCGCCTGACAGCAGCCGGCCAGCAAATCTCCACAGGCAAACAATCTAGCGCAGTTTTAGCCGTAGACACTGGCATCGCTACGATTAGTTTAGCAGAATTAACCACCGTCCAAGTTACAGGTCTGTCCGTTGTTGGCAGAGGAGGTAGAGTTACCCTGCTGTCAGTCCCCACAGGACTCGCAAGAGTTTCGGCCCGACGCTTGACTAACCCCAATTCGCGCCTAGAAATTAACAGCCCAGGGGGAGTTGTGGGCGTCAGGGGGACTGAGTTCGCCGTGGGTGTTGGTCCAGAGGGAAAAGCCGCAACTACCTTATTTGAGGGGAAGGTTGACGCTAGTGCTCAAGGGCAAACTGTGAAGATAGAAAAAGGCTATGCTTCCCTCACTTTTCCTGGCAATCCTCCCAGTCCACCCCAGGCATTCAAAGAAAATCTGAACTATGAATTGATCGGTTTATCACTCATCAGTCCAAACAAAGTTCGATGTATTTGTAAAGTCGATCCGCTGAATTTAGTGTATTTAAACGACCAACCGTTAAAGATGGATCGAACAGGTAAAATTGACGAGGTAGTGCCGAAGCCAGCTAACTCTGACTACTGGCTAGTTATTCGCAGTCCGGTAGGAAATCAGGTCGCTTATGAACTCGGTGCAAGTTTAATTAAGAAATAGGTAATGACTAAATTAATAATCCCTCGTTTGCTAGTTTTTTTTGCCCGCAGCCAATCCTTGCTGCCGGGAGTAGCTGCTGCTATTATTTCCTTGGGCGCATTGCATTTGGATGCCTGGAAACCGCTGGAACAACTCAGCTACAACAGCCTGTTTCAACTTCGCGAAAGTGGAATTTTACCCAAACCTATTTGGGATAAACGAGTGGCAGTAATTGCCATAGACGAAGCAAGTTTGAGGAAGTTGGGGAGATTTCCGTTTTCGCGCGATCGCTACACTAAATTATTACAAGCCCTTTCCCCCGCTCAACCCGCAGTCGTTGGTTTTGACATTATTTTTGCCGAACCCAGTCCCCAAGATGACAAACTTGCAGACGCTATGAGTGCAACAGGTAATGTAGTGTTAGCTAAGGCTTGGGACGATCGAGGAAAACTGCTACCAATTGTACCAACTTTAGAAGCCGCAGCCGCCGATCGAGGTCAGATCTTCCACAAGTCAGACACAGATGGGATCGGCCGTCAAGCCACGCTGTGGGTGCGAGATATTCCCTCCTTGGGAATTGCCATGCTGCACGTTTACAACGCCGACAAGCAACCGCAATCTGGAGGGCTAGAAAAGTTTTTATCACCGCCTAGTAACGGCAATGTAGAATTTCACAATGCAGGGATAAATTGGCCTGGAAAAGTCCAAGATTTACGCACTTATTCGTTTGCTGATGTTCTGGAAGGTAAAACACCAAAAGATGCTTTTAAAGATAAATTGGTGTTAGTAGGTACGACGGCAACAGGTTTAGATCCTTTGCGGACTCCTCTAGATAAAATTCCACCAACCAGCGGGATTTACCTTCATGCCGCAGTTATTGATAACTTGCTTAATAATCGACTGCTGCAATCTTTACCTGACTGGATAAGCGGGCTGATATTATTTTTAATTGGGCCAATTACTAGCGGGATATTATCAAGACTTGGACCGAGGGAACGAATTGCGATCGCCATCCTTCTCCCCCTAATTTGGTATGCAGTTTCTTTCTTGTTATTTACATTTAATTCTCTCCTAATACCCGTCGCTGGACCGATCGGTACGATCTTCTTAGCTGGAATTGGACTGCAACTGCGAGAACAACAAGAAAAACAACAATTAATGAGCCTGTTTGAAAAATACATGGCAAAAGAAACTGCTGAATTAATTTGGCAGCGTAAAGACGAAATATTTAAAAATGGCGAAATGCAACCGCAAGAAATGGTAGCCACCGTTTTATTTATGGATATTCGAGGGTTTACTAGCATTTCCGAACAACTATCTCCAAGTGAATTGATGCCTTGGCTGAATCAATATTTAAATGCTATGAGCGAGTGTATTATGGATCGCGGTGGCGTTATCGATAAATATATTGGCGATGCAATTATGGCAATATTTGGCATTCCATTTCCTCATACTAAACCTGAAGAAATTAAACAAGATGCTCAAAATTGTATTGCCGCTTGTTTGGATATGTCAGAAAGATTAAAACAATTAAATCAACAATTTGAAAGGGAAGGAAAGCCAAAAATTGAATTTGGCGTAGGGATTCATACAGGATCGATTATTGCCGGAAGTGTCGGTGGCGGTAAGCGATTGAATTTTTCGGTTTTAGGAGATACGGTGAATATTGCCGCCCGATTGGAAGCAATGAATAAAGATCTTAAAGCAGACAATCCTTATCGGGTATTAATTACAGGAGAAACCTGGGAATGGGTGAGCGATCGCTACGAAGCAAAACCAGTTAAAAGTATTCAATTAAGAGGCAGAAAACAAGAAACCACTATTTGCGCGATCGTCGGGCAAAAGTAAGAGAAAAAGGATCTCACTCTCGATATTATGTAGGGTGCGCAGTGCGCACCTTACACCATAATTCAACAAGCAAAGTATCAAGATTTTTTTCTCATTCTTCTATTTGCAGCTCTTTTAGGCAATCGCTTAATTTCACTTTCTTTGCTTCTCGCTTCAAATTCTACCGGATATACGGGCAACTCTGCTATTTCGGAAGCGACAATTTCTTCGTCTTCCTGAGTCTCTTCTTCCAGCGGATCTTCCATTAACTGCACCGCTAACTCAGGCATTTCTGATGGCAATTCTTCTATTTCTCGATCGACTTCAGTTTCTATATTTTGCTTGTCTAATTCCTGTAGTGGCAAAAGTCGATCGACTTCTTGACTGATTTCATC
>JBOFTL010000201.1:0-3463 GCA_051652045.1 Microcoleus sp.
TTGCTGACTCAAGGTGGAGCCGCGATGGATGCTCCTACTCTCTTGAGCCGTGCTGCTGATAGCACTGCCACCACCTTACAAAATGTCGTAACTCAAGTGTTTGCCGATGCTGATGGAGCATTAGCTGGAAACCAAGCTCTAGGAATTAATAGTGCTGCTTTAGTTGTGGTTACAACTGGCTCGATCGCCGGTACTTACCTTACGATTAATAATGGTACTGCGGGTTTTCAAGCTAGTGGCGATTTGGTTGTCAACTTAACCGGATATACCGGGACATTACCCCCTCTGGGTAATGTTGCTGTTAGCAGTTTCTTTATCTAAGGGAACTGATATAGCAATCCTAAATGAGTCACAAATTTTTTACCCCACCCCAACCCTCCCCTTAGTAAGGGGAGGGAGTAAGAGATGGATTGCACAAATGGTTTAGGCTTGCTATAGAACCCATTTGACATCTTGCGAGGCAGCAAGACTTTCGATAGTCAGTCTCATCAAACAAAGATTAACATTCATGTGGTGCAGGGAGAGTGTAGGGATGAAGCATTTGGGCGACAATCTCTGATAAAAACCCGATATTTTCATGTCCAAATGCTTCATCCTCGGCAGAGTTGGCGATTTCCAAGATCTCAAATGGGTTCTATAATAGATCGGGGTTTTTAACCCCTATAGATCGATAGGGAGAGGGTGAGAGGGGGAATCATCAATCGTTAATTGTTAATCTAACGTTTCTCGCCTCTCATCTCTTTTATTCGCTAATAGTTTGGGAATTCCTCGCCCTCACTAACAAACCGTATTTCGGAGCAAAAATCATTGCCAACACAAACAACAGCGTTTGCAACACCACAATACATCCACCCGTCGAACCGTCAATGTGATAGCTGATATAAGTTCCCATCACGCTCGAAAATACGCCAGAAGCCATCGCAATTAACATCATTCTGTCAAAGTTATCGCTCAATAAATAAGCCGTTGCCCCCGGAGTTACCAACATTGCCACTACTAAAATAATCCCGACTGTTTGCAATCCCGCAACTGCTGTCAGCGACAGTAAAGATAGCAATAAGTAATAAAGAAAAGTGATATTTAAACCGATCGATCGCGCGTGACTCGAATCAAAACAAAACAGAATTAAATCTTTGCGCAAAACTGCCAGCGTTACTAAAGTAATAACACTAATAATTACAGTTTGAATGATATCGGCATCGGAAATACCCAAAACATTACCAAACAAAATATGCGTCAGGTCGATCGAACTTCTAATTTTCGATACTAACACCAAACCCAAAGCAAAAAATCCGGTAAAAACTAAACCGATTACTGTATCTTCTTTAACTCTAGTTTGCGCTTTAATAAAGCCGATCGCGATTACTGAACCCACACCAAACAAAAACGCACCAACAGCTAAAGGAATATTTAACACGTAAGCAATAACAACTCCCGGCATTACTGCATGGGAAACTGCATCGCCCATCAAAGCCCATCCTTTCAAAGTCATGTAACAGGAAAGAGCGGCACAAACAAGCCCGACTAAAGCACTGATTAAAATTGCCTTTACCATGAATTCATGCTGTAAAGGCGCGGCAAACCATTGAATTAAATCCATTATTTTTCCTCCCGATATACTTGAGTTAACTGATATCTTGCGTTTTAGAAACCTGGTTTCTTGCAAAGACTTTGCTACAAATTCCTTATCTTAAGAAACCGGGTTTCTGGCAAAGATTTTGAAATAAAACCGATATTTTTCGCAGAAACCCGGTTTCTTGCCAAGGCTCTGCAACCAGCCCAGAAACCGGGTTTCTGGCAAAGACTTTGCAATAAAACCGATATTTTTCGCAGAAACCCGGTTTCTTGCAAAGTTTTTGTGTCGATCGAACATGATACAATTTTCACTTTAACCGACTTTTACCAAAGGATAAATCGCCAACCGAACCGCCAAAAGTGCGCGAAAGATTTTCCTCTGTAAACACTTCTGAGGTGCTGCCGTAGGCGAGAATGCTGCGATTAATTAAAACTACTCGATCGCAAAATGTGGTAATAGAATCTAAATTGTGAGTTGAAACTAGAATCGTATGTCCTGCTTGACGCAATTCCATCAACAAGTCGATCGTGGTTTTCTCAGTTTTAATATCAACACCCGCGAAAGGTTCATCTAGCAGCAAAACAGTTCCTTGTTGTGCCAAAGCCCGCGCAAAAAAAGTGCGTTTTTTTTGCCCTCCCGATAACTCTCCGATTTGCTTGTCGCGAAGCGGCCACATTTCCATTCTTTCCAAACTTTCTCGCACCGCCTGCTTGTCAGTAGTGTTGGGAATTCGCAGAAAATTCATGTACCCGTAACGCCCCATCATCACCACATCATAAACGTTAACCGGAAAATTCCAATCTACGTCTTCCGACTGAGGTATATATGCTACTAAATTGCTTTTTTGCACCTTGCGAAGTGGCAAACCATTCATCAAAATTCGCCCGGAAACAGGCTTTACCAGCCCCATCATTGCCTTAAACAGCGTCGATTTTCCCGCACCATTCATCCCCACCAAACCGCAAATCGTCCCTGCTTTCAGTTGCAGCGACGCACTGTGTAAAGCAACTTTGCCGTGATACGCCACCGTCACATTTTCAATATCGATACAAATCCTATCCATCCCAATTTCTCCAAATTACCAATTACCTACAAAACTTGCACTCAGGGCTAAAAACCAGTTGAAATCCCCGCCTTTTAACCTCGCTATCAACTATCAACTCTCAACTCTCAACTCTTTAACCCTTTTATCAAAGTATTCACGTTGTATTCAAGTAACTTTAGATAGGTTGATGCCGGGCCTTCCGGTGGAGATAGGGAATCGACATAAAACACCCCGGCAAATTTTGCACCTGTTTCCTTGGCTACCTGAAGTTGCGGTTCGTTGCTGACGGTACTTTCGCAAAATACAGCAGGTATTTGGTTAGCTTTGACTGTATTAATTACTCGTTCAACTTGTTTCGGCGTCGCTTGTTGTTCGGCATTAACCGGCCAAATGTAAACTTCTTTTAGTCCGTAATCGCGGGCGATGTAAGAGAATGCACCTTCGCAGCTTACAATGAAGCGTTTTTCGGGAGGAATGGCTGATATCGCTTGTTTTAGTTTAAGATCGATCGCCCTTATTTCCTCACTGTATTTTGCGGCATTCGCGTTATAGATTTTCGCGTTAGCCGGATCGAGATTGACTAATGCTTTGCGAATATTTTCAACGTAGATCGAAGCATTTTTCGGCGACATCCAAGCATGGGGATTCGGCTTGCCGCGATAGGCGTCCTCCGCAATATCGATCGGCTGAACTCCCTCGCTCAAAGTAACGCGAGGAACTTTGGGAAAACTGTTATAAAATCGAGTTGCCCAGCGTTCCAAATTCAAGCCGTTATCTAAAATCAAACTAGCACCTTTTCCCCGTTTTAAATCGCTGGGCGTGGGTTCGTAGCCGTGAATTTC
>JBOFTL010000202.1:0-5220 GCA_051652045.1 Microcoleus sp.
AAACTAGCTATTTTAGATTTTAGATTTTAGATTTTAGATTTTAGATTTTTTTTGAGCTTTGTGATTTAGGAAATCGATCGGGATAAGTAAGGTTTGTAGTGCAGACTTCAGTCCGATAGATGTGCCGATTCTCAACCGCAGTCCAAACAGTCTCGATCGCGCTCGATCGACCCGACACGATTCGATCGTAAAAATTTTCAGAAGATGGCGAGCGATAATCGGTAATAGGTATTACCAATTACCAATCGAGTAAGGTGCTCACTGCGCACCCTACAGATTACTACAGATTACCAGTGATGTAAGGTGCGCACTGCGCACCCTACAAATTATTGCACACCTTACAGATTACCAGTGACGTAAGGTGCGCACTGCGCACTACAGATTACCAATTACCGCATCGAATTATGCTTTCTGCACTATCTTCTGTTGCTTGTTCCCGAATCCCAATGCCGGCAATAATTGATATTTCACAAAAGTGCCAACAGCAACAAGCAAGGCAATAATAAGTGCGCCAATGCCGATCGGACTGGGAAGCCAGAATACTGCCTCCAAATAGTTAATTTCCCCAGGCTTCAGATGCCAAACCAACTGTTTTCCTTCTAGATAACTTTTCGGTGCGATCGCGTTGGGTGCAGTTTCAACACTTTGAGCGCCCCAAGGCGTATTCAATCTAAAATCTAGTTCCACAAGTCCTCCGGAACTCAGCAACAGATTTTCATTTGATGATAGCAGGGAGAGCGATCGCAAATCCAACTCCAAGCTCAACCGATTGCGCAGTGCCAACAGCAAATTATTTTGCTTGACATTAAGCTGAGATTCAAATTTAGGCAAATCTGTTTCTAATGCGGGCGCGGTGCGAGATTTTTTGCTAGGCTCGATCGGATTGTAAAATTGATTGAACTTTTTCTGCAAATCGGCTCCATTATTAAAAGGAATCCTCACTACAACCTCTTGACTCGAAAGCCGTTTAGTTTTGCCACCGAGCGATCGCACGCGGCGTTCTACACTGTTCAACCATTCTCCAACAGTTTCGCTGCTGAAGCTCGTCAGCCTTTCACTAAGTTTAATGTGCTGCACGATTTCGCCGCGAGTTTGACTCTCAAAATTGACTCCGACATCGTATTGAACGCAGCCTGTCATTAAAGTTAAAAGGCAAAAAAACAACGGCAAAAACAAGAAAAATTTTGGTTTCTTTTTTCCCATTCTATCCTTGACATTTTGCTCTTTCATGGTTACTATTTCCCTGTTTGTGCAATTGAATGTTCGTAATAAGGACTTCAGTCCTCACTACGAACAATTTTTATGAGAGGACTTCAGTCCTCACTCCGAACAATTTTTATGAGAGGACTAAAGTCCTCACTACGAACAATTTTTATGGCGGGCAAAGCGCAGCGGCAAATTGTCCTATTTAATTAACCGCACAGCAATTTATTGTCTTGCAGCTACACCCAACTGCTGAAACAGCATACTCGGCAAATATGCCCCGCCACCTACCCACGTGCATTCGCTGCTCAAATCTGCCAAATTTTTAAAGGCTTCAAAAATACTGCCAGCCACCATTGTATTCTTAACGCGACCGACAATTTTGCCTTTTTCCACTTTATAACCTAAAGCTAAATTGACAGAAAATTCACCTGCTAATTGATTGGACTGACCCGCACCTAAAACCTGTTCTACGATTAAACCTTCGTCCATACTAGCAATCAATTCTGCGGTAGAAGTCTGTCCGGGGGAAATGCAAAAATTAGTCAAATCCGGGCCCGGCCGAGACAATCCGCCGCGAAAACCATTGCCTGTAGATTCTACACCAGCACGAGCCGCCCACTTCCTGTCCCAATAAAATCCAGCGATCGTACCTTTGTCGATCAAAACTTTGCGGGTAGTGGGAGTTCCTTCATCGTCAAAAGGACAAGCAGAAGGGCCGATAGTTGGGTCTTCAAAAAAGCTAAAGCGTTCGTCAAATAAGGTTTCGCCGATTTTATCAGCTAGGGGCGAGGCTTTTTGCACGACTGTTTGTCCCGAAAGGATGGTATCGAACAAACCTCCGAGGGTACTGGCGGCGGAATTGGGGGTAAACAATACCGGATAGCTACCGCTGGCGATGCTGGCTGGATTTTCTGCAAGGCGATATTTTTCGATGAGTTTTTGCAGAATGCTTTCAGTGTCCAGGGGTCGATCGCGCGCGACATCGTAACTGTATGCTTGCATAAAGTCTTCTCCCTGAACCAAATTACCCGCGATCGTCCCGCTGAGTATTTGGCTGGACCTTTCAGCATACACATCTCGCGTCGTGGCAATCTTGACAGTACCTTTGCGGACGTGAAAGCTGACATCTACCAGGATATCTGGATTGTAGTCATGAACTCGATCGACCAGATTTTTGCCCGTCTCGACTAATTCGGAAGTTGACGGCGGAGTGTAACTGCTGGGTTGGGCGGCGTTCAAGTGAAAATCCGAAGCCAGTTCAAATTCTGCAGCGTCGCCGATTTCCGATGTTTGAAGGGCTGCGTCTACTAAATCTTCGAGTCTGCTTAAATCCGTCGCACTAGCAAAACCGATTTTTCCCTTGTGAATCAGCCGGAGGGCGACACCTTGCAGTGCTTTTGTTTGCAGGGATTTGAGGCGATTGTTTTCAAATTCGATCGGCGTGTCTTGGCTGGACAGATAATATACTTCGGCGGCATCGGCGCGCCCAGATGCCAATTTCAATATTTGTTCTATGGTGGAATCGCTCACGATAATCGCCTTTCTGGTTTGGTCTTTGTTTTATTTTAGCGATTTTGGGTGTGGCCAGAAACTGGGGAAAACCTTGCACTTCAACTGTCAACTGTAGAAGGCGGGTACGGGGGCACCGCCCCTACCAACTGTAAACTGTAGAGGGCGATCGATTATAGTCGATCGCGCATTTTGTGTTTGTGAGATCGATCGACTATCATCAGGTAACGGCGATAATAATGCCTCTACTTGTACCAGTAAACTAGGCAAAACACTTGTAACAATATTCCAAATAACTTCCGACCTTACTTGGTCATAACGATGAACCAAAATATTTCGTAAGTTAATCGAATTTCGCCAATCAATTTCGGGATGGAACTACTGAAACTCCATAGAAACTCTCCGAGCCGCCTCCCCCAAAATCCCCAACTGTCGCTCTACGGCACTTTGCATAAAAACATTTTCAAGATAAGTGTCGCATGAAGCATCCGCCGTAAACTCTTGAATCCGACGAATTGCTTGCGCCATATCCCAAAGTGAAGCACTATCTCGATCGCCCGTTTGCATAAATCACTCGATAGGTTTTCAAAATGTTCGATCGTAGATAGGGATTTTTTAACAATTTTTTTTCTACCAAATCCACAGAACGGTGAAATAAATCCTCGATCTCCTCCTCCATACTCAATAAATGAGAAAACGTGAGGCGATGTGATGGCTCATATGTCACCAGTACATCCACATCACTGTCAGAACGAAAATCATCCCGGAGCACTGAGCCAAACAAGGCAAATTCGACAATGTTCCAGCGCTGGCAAAATTGGGCGATCGTATCTAGAGAGACTTTTAATCAAAAAAGCCTTTGCAAAAAAGGAAAAAGAAGCCTGCGGTCTAACGGTACTCCGTTGACCGTCAGGTTCGTTCACTTGTAACATTTGTCCAAGCATTGCGAAAGTAGCAGCTTTCCCTTGAAGATTGCCAATTTTTTCCTCAAGTTCGAGAGATTGTCGATAAAATGCGATCGCTTTTTTCCCGCTGACCCACAAGCCAATAAGTCATCATTTCTCCTCTTCCCTTGACCTCGATCGTGCCCCTTGGTTCTAGTAAGTATTGATGCTGTAATTTGTGATAAACCGCATCGGTGACTTGAATGTATCCAGGCTTACCGTGGGATTCCATTCTTGAGGCTACATTTACCGCATCACCCCACAGATCGTAGATAAATTTCTTGATCCCAATTACTCCCGCAATTACAGGCCCCGTATTAATTCCAATCCGAACTTGTAGAGATTCCCCAAAAATATTCTCCACTTCTTGCATATAGGCTTGCATATCCAACGCCATGTTGGCGATCGCTTCGGTATGATCCGGTCGAAAAACGGGTAAACCACCAACTACCATGTAGGCATCGCCAATGGTTTTAATTTTCTCTAAGCCATGTTTTTCTGTAAGTCGATCGAAGGCAGAGAAAATTTGGTTCAAACCTGCTACCAATTGCATCGGCTCGATCCGTGCCGAGATACTGGTAAAACCTACAATATCTGCAAACAAAATCGTGGCTTCTTCAAAATGTTCGGCAGGGGATTCATTGGTTCTCATCAGGCGATCGGCAATTTCCGCAGGCAAAATATTTAAAAGTAACAGTTCTGACCTTTCTTTTTCTTGACGCAGTTCTCCAGTTCTTTGCTCCACTCTAGTTTCCAACTCTTCATTGGCTAAATAGAGGGCATCGAGAGAATCCTTCAGTTGCCTGGTCATGCCATTAAAAACGTTGGCTAATTTTCCCAGTTCGAGGATGGAACTAACCTCAACTTGTTGGTCGAGATTGCCTTGTGCGATCGCTTCCAAGGCAGTGGTGAGCCGCTCTACAGGACGGATAATCCGGCGAGGGGTCAGGATACCAAACAAAATTGCCACAATCAAAGTTGCCAAACAGAGCAGGATTGTAGTCTGAGTATTGGCATTAATCTGACTCATAAAGTCTGCTTCTGGAATAGTCACCACCACCAACCAGTCAATACCTTTATCATCTCGAAAAGGCTCAACTTGGACAAAATAATTTTTACCATTGAAGGTAAATTTCAGTTGATGAGATGTTTGGATGTTGTGAAAATCCTGAAACTGCTCTAGCATTGCTTGACTCGCTTTTTGGGTGATGACATTGCTACTATCAACAACCTTGAGTCGTTTAACTCGTTGCTCTGGCAGTCGGACAACCTTGTCTGGGTAATATTGAAAGGGCTTTTCCCCTGTGGAGGTGGCAATCATTTCTCCAGAACGTTCCAGAATAAAACTTTGCCCAGTTTTACCGATTTTGAGTTTGCTTAAAAAATCCCCGAACATGACCAGATTTAAGCTGGTCATCCATACGCCTTGGAGATCTCCAGTCTTGGTATATATGGGTTTGCTAGCCGCAATGTATAGGTATTTCCCTGTAATGTGGGGATACCATTTTGCCCAAACAGCTTGCTTTTCTTGGACTGGAATTTGATAATAGGGGTGTTTGCG
>JBOFTL010000203.1:0-3630 GCA_051652045.1 Microcoleus sp.
AGAAACAGGATAACTGGTAAGAACGCTATAGTGATCGCTCGTGTCTACTGCTACTAATCCGGTAGAAAGACAGCTAGCAGTCACACCTAAACCTAGCAAAGGAACAGAAAGATTATACTCGCGTTTCTTTCGCTCCAATTCTTTCATTAAACTATCAATAACGTTCCATAAGCTATTTCCCCACTCAAAGGGTTGACTGTGAGCAACGACAATTTTTAAACCTGGCGCTTCTTTTAATACTTTTTCGCTCAAAGTTCTAGTAAATTTAACAGCACAGTCTCTATCTTTGAAGAGAATAACTGCATTGCCACCTCCTGTATAAACTAATTCAGCATCCAGATTATCTTGGTCAATCTGTTTTTCTGGTTGAGTGCGATCGGGAATATACACTTTCTCTTCAAATCTTTGATGCAAAGCCCACTTAACCCATTCATCAGTTGCTTTAGCAACTAAGTACGAACCACCAATGTTCTCGCGCAAGCGGTTGCTGCCGAAGATGTATGGCTGTATTCCCGTTGTATCAATTACAGTTGCAGTATATTTACTCATGGCGCATAGTAATCGTTAATTTCGTCAATCCAGTTCTTAATATGAACATGAAGATTATCAAGATCCTTGTAGCCAAAAACAGCAATTTTTGGGTCTTTCTTATCTACTTCTGTCTCAACTTTCATTTCATTTTCTAAATCTTTTGGGTTGTTGTAGCAACAGACTAAAGCCACTCGCGCTTGATCTCCGCCTAATTGACGCGCTCTGATATAGGCTTCAAATAGCTTGGATTTGCAGAGTCCTTTACTAGCATCAGTTGTACAAGACAATGCAAACAGTTGGTAATCTTTGACGAAGGCAACATCAAACTCAAATTTTTCTTTTTTTGCATCCTTTACTTTTACTGTAAATGACATACCTTTAAATAACTGCTTATCATCCTTCTCATTGCTATCATTTATTAAGCCAGGATAATCTTGAGAAATTTTGTCTATTTGATGTAAGGTATGATGCTCCAACCAAAGACCATCAAGCCATCTACAGGCATCCTTCGATTTCTCCAAGTAAGGCTTTTTGTTTTCATCCAATTGGTTAGGGGATTCAGCAATATGCTTAGACATTTCAGCAATTTTATTGAGCGATAATTCGATTTCAAATTCACCCAAATATCCTCCCTGTGCCAAAAGTTTAGTTACTTTTTCTATGTGTGGTGTATAGTCTGGAACCCATAAAGCATTGTAAAAATTGCCAAGCTCTTTTACTGTTTTAAAATTTTCTTGTTGAAAAGCTTCTAAAAGCGACTTTCCCTCTTCCGGTTGCTTGAGAAACTCCTGCAACGCTTCATTCAATTTCTGAATGGCAAAATCGGGTTTTAAGGTAACTTTATCTATCAGATTGTCCTTCTTCCATTCCCATTCAGATGGTTTATTTTGCTTGTTTTTCAGTATTTTTGTAGCAGGTTTTAGTAAGTTATCGCACCACCAGCGCCATGCTATTACTAAACTCGGATCGGTGTGTAGTTTTGCAAACTCTATCGCCAATTCAGGCAGAATTGGATCGGAAACTGGCTTTTTATCTGATTCCCAGCGCAAATCATGCAAGTCAAAGATTTCTTGGAGTGAAAGCTTGATAGGAACTGGTACTGATTTAGGAGAGTGATTATCCCTATCTATGAGCATTTTTAAACTTCGAGCATCAAGATAACTAAACTTGGTATCATGAACTCCTGAAGCTTCAAACAAAGCACGATAGCTGTGAACGGACATTGCCTTTGTTCCACCCGTATAATTCAAACCAAAAATAGCGTCTGGATGTGTTTCCAGGATTTTTTTTACCTGTGTTTGGATTTTGTCTCGAATAACACGGGAGTCAGCCTCAGGTTTAACACTAGAACCAGCCGTACTTTTGCCTAGTGAAATATGTTCAACATTTACAGACTCTAACCTTCTCTTTAAACAATCTGCTTTACTCGTTGTGTCTGTGCTGTGTACCAAGTAAACAGTGCCACCTTTTTTGAGCAACATTTTTGCCGCTATGTAGTTAGGTAGTGGGTTCTCGCCAACGAGCAAAAACAAATGATCGACTTTGTAATCTGTTTCGGATGTACTCATATCGTGTTGTTTAACTCCACTGGATATAAATTTAAGTCAACGGAATGCTTTGCGGGCTGTTCTCACTGGGATGTGCGATCGCCCTCCGCTGCAACGAAAGCTAACTTACTCATCTTGCCCGATTATCGCATTGTATCGGAAGCACCCCCTTCCGATCGCCCTTACGCTATAAAAAAACAACACAAATCTCTCAACCCACCGTGAACTCAACCTTCCACAATCCCCCCAACCCCAAAATTTTACAGCAATTAGCCAACGGCTCGATCGACCAAACGCAAAATCTCACCCGCGCCATCAGGTTATGGGTTTTATTAAGTTGGCTGTACAGCGACGAAGGATATAATGCCCTGGCAAATTCCTTCACCTATGCTGATTGGCGCGCCGCTTTCTTTGGTGAGAATTACAAAGATGAAAAGCAAGAAGATATTGCCAACTATCCAGACCAAAATTGTGCTTGCAACAAAACAACCAAACAGTGGTTAATCGAATGGGATGTGCCTGTAAATGAGTGGGGACATTCTTTACAAAAACAGATCGCAATTTCCGATTGCGATTTAGACGAACTATTGGCAGAAAAGTTATTTGCTCAAGTTCGCAAATCTCTGCAAAATGATTTCGATTTGCTGGTGAGTCGGAATTGGCTGCAACTAATAACGGATGCTCCTGGCAGAAGTAAGAATTATCGCCGAGTAGAAACAATACCGTCAATTTTTAATCGAGCGCCAGACTCCTATACAGAGAGTAATTTGAATTCTAAAGCACAGATTTATCTGGATATGTTTAGTTTTCTCGATCCGAGTTTACCTTTGTTGGCGGAACAAGTTGTAGCAGCAGGAGATGAAGATAATCATCGCGTATTTTTATATGTTGATTATTTAGTGCCAGAATCCAGTCCCTTGGAAGATGCTGTCGATCAATTTCAGAGTGAATTGCAGGAAATTTGGGATTCGGGAAACATCACTCCTTTGCTACTTACCTATCGCAGCGCTCATCAAAATCTGATTAAGGAGTGCGTTGTTTATCCTGTTTGCATTTACTTTATGGAACGTGCTAAATATTTGTGCGGCTATGGTAGCACTCCCAAAGGTGATATCAATTGGTACAAATATCGGCTCGATCGCATTATTTCTCAACGTGTAGAATCTCTAGATTGGCAAGATTCCCGCGTACCGCAATTGCTAAGAGAAAAATATCAGGCAAATAACCTGCCAACTCCCAAAATAGTTAATGACTTGCTAAAAGAAGCTTGGGGTTGCGACTTTTATAAAGAAGCAGCGCTGATGGTACTGCGGTTCGATCGCACTTTTGCTCAATCCTACCTCCAAGGAATCATCATCCACAATACTTTTACCGCCATCGAGTCCGATCGCGCCGCCACATTAATCAAACAATACACTCCCAATCCACAACACCGACAAGCTATTTTAGAAATTCTCAACTCGCGCCCAACTACCGATGCTTACTACCAATTGTATTATCGAAATACAGATTACTACCCGTTGAGATGGTTGCGAGCTTTAGGTTCAAAAGT
>JBOFTL010000204.1:0-3761 GCA_051652045.1 Microcoleus sp.
ATTACCTTTAAGGTAAAATTTCTGCTGATGCACGGCATCGTCTGTCAGACTCATCCGATCGGGTGATTGCGCGAATGTTCCCCAACTGGCATCTGTAAACAATTATAGCTAAATTTTGCGACTTGTTAACAAATATTAAATTTCTCATCACAAAGCTGGGGAAGTTCGATCGGTCCCACTGTCCCATTGCTGGAAGGGGACTGATACAGGAATCGGGCCGTTTCAGGAACATACAGCATTGAGGCCTTGAATCCCGGTAAAAATCCAGTTTTTGGGATCTGAATGGGTCAGCGCTGTTTAAATTTATGAAAAAAAATCTTTATTTTCAGCCGTAGGGGCTATCGTCGGATAGGGTAATATTTGGTCAACTCAAAAACTAATTGCTGTGCTAGTTAAAATATTTTTTACACAGTTTTAAACAGTTGATAGTTGACAGCAAACAGTTGAGGGCGAGGTTTTTAAAACAGGGATTGAACCGAGTTTTCACGATCGTTCACTAACAGGGGTGAGGGATGCGAAAGTCTGAATACTTCGATCGATACTTTTAACAGTCAACGACCCACCACTAAATCTTAGATTTTAGGGGGGGCTAAATAGTTAGATTGTAGATTATAAGGGGTGTCTCCAGCATCTATTTTATGAAACATCGAAAAATATCTCGTCCCCAAAGCATTATAGTTCTGGCAACTTTGCAGTTAATTAGCGGGATAGTCAGCCTGGTTCAGGGTTTATTCGTACTCTCTTCAGCAGGTTTTTTTGGCGATCTCAATGCTGCGATCGGCGCAAGCGGACTTGGCGCTGCAATTGCCTATATAATTGGAATTGCAGCGGTAATCTCTTTAATTCTAGGCATGATTTCCTTAGCAGCGGCTTGGGGTTTATTTCAGCTCAAAAGTTGGGCTTGGATGGTAACGGCGATCGCCTGCACCATGTACATTATATCGCAGTTTGCTCGAATCTTTAGTTTTGGAGGTATCAATTTTTTAACTGTGGGTTTGGCTGTTGTTAGCTTTTACTATCTGATGCGATCGGATGTTAAACAGATTTTTTTAAATAGTTGATAGTTGATAGTTGTAGTGCGAGCGTCCCCGCTCGCGATCTATCGTGTAACAGAGAGGAAAAATCAATGGAAAATCCCAACAATAACCGCCCCCAAAGTGTTACCGTTCTGGCAATTTTGCAATTAATTAGCGGTATTTGTAGCTTGCTGGACGGCTTGTTTATCCTATTGTTTGCAGGTATTTTCGGCGGTCTTGGCGTGGCGATCGGCGGTGCTAGAGTGGGAGCAGTAATTGGTGGTTTTATTGCAATTTTTGCCGCGATCGCTCTGGCGATCGGACTTGTTTCTTTCATCTTAACTTGGGGTTTGTTGCAACTCAAAAGTTGGGCTTGGACGCTGACTTTACTGGTTCACGCGATCGCCATTATTTCGCAATTAGCTAAACTATTGGGTACGGCAGGTACAGGGGTGAATTTTCTCACCCTCGGTTTTGCAGTTGCGAGTATTTACTACTTGCTGCGCCCGGATGTCAAACAAGCTTTTGATATTTAATTTAAACCTTATTTATAGGCGCTCGATCGATCGACTATAAACCTGCGAATCCCTACAAAATTGCCTGCAATCTCTCCTCAGATTGGAGACGCTGCAATCAGTTTTTTCTCCTTATAATTTTGGAGAACTTGCAATTCCTCCGGTTCCACATCCAGGTGTTTTTCATCTTGTACCTGTTTGTCAATTTTGGGCAATTTTAAAATTGCCCCAGCCAAAACCCAGTAATAAACACATACTGGATCGACATCCAGCGGATAGTATTGAGGATTGATCGTAATAAACGCCACAAACACCCAAAAACTAGCTCCGTAACTCCGCAAATTTTTGTCTTTCACAGAACGATAAGCCTTAAAAGTCAAAAAAGCTAAATGCAAAACCATCACCTGAAAAGCGATCGTTCCCGGATAGCCGAGTTCGTACAATAACTTGGGTTGAAAAGTCTCAATTAACTGCGTTGAACCAAATGTTCGCGTTGAATTAGTCGCGCGTCCCACACCTCTACCGAGGGGCTTTCCCGCAATAAAATCGTGGCTTTGTTGAAATTGATTGAAGAGAAATTGCTGGGGAGGAGCTGCATTCCAACGGCTGACAAAACTTTCCCAACGCTGTTCAAAAACCCCCGGATTAATTGCGGCGGCGGCAAACAGCAAAATAGTCAATCCCGCACCGATCGGAATAAATCGCTTGAGATTGATTAATTGACCTGTAAGAACTAGCAACAAGAGAGTAGCCACGGGAACCACAATTAAAGCGGCTCTTTGACCGGAAATAACTGCATTAGCAAACACTAATGTCATGCCCAATAAACCGATAGTCCGCCACCAAAAAGAAGGGTCGCAAAAAGCAGAAGCAAAGGTCAAAAAAGTATTAGAAATTAAAAACCAAGCCCACTGCCAAGGTGCAACAAAAGTACCCGGCAAGCGGGTAAAATAAACTTCTGGACTGAATACTAAAGAACCGCCGACAAAACATCTAGCTTCCAGCGTTGCTTTAAATAAATCTTCTCCTACCATGCCCCGCGTTCCCGGACATCTGCCGCTTTGCAACAGCAGGTATTGAATTATCCCCAAAGAGCAGCAAATAATAGCTAAAACTAAATGCAGTCGAGTGAAAAATACTAAGTCTTTTTTGGTGCGAATCAAGTAATAAATACAAGGAATTAGAGGGATGTAACCGATCGATACTTTAAGCCCGAGAAGTCCTTGGAGAATCGGCTTGTCACTTGAGAGAAGAGATTTGTCAGTCGGATCTGGATTGAACTGCATACCTCCGTTAACAAATATAAAAGTCATCAGGACCAGCATCAACAAAACGCTGAAGGTGGGAATCAATTGTTTGGGGATAGCCACGGGTAACTGTTTGTTTTTGCAGCTTTGAATTAGGGCAATTAAAGCAGGAATGTAGAAAGCATCTTTAGCTACTTGAAATGCAGCAGCACCGTTGCCGATCGCGTAAGTAATCGTACCGCTAAATGGTAAGTAAATTAAAAATGTCCACAAAGATTGCCGGGGATATTTGTAGGAAAGTAATAAGATAGCTACAGCGCCACCTACGGAGATCGCAATCTTAGGGCGCACCATGAAAAACAGCGCGCCGGTAACTGTTATGCTGACGATTATGCAAATGGCGATCGTTTGTACGAAGTCATTAACTTTTTCTGTGACTTTGCGCTTTTGCGCCGCTGCTTCTTTCTTGCTGGTGGCTTTTGTCTCCTTTTGTTTGCGTTTGGCTTTCTTGGATTTGCGCCGATTTTTTAACATAAATTTTAAAAAGCGTTGGATATCGGGAAAGAACGAGAAAAATATTTTCTGGCTGTATCGCTGTTCTAAAGTAAGTGAAGCACGCAGGTAAGCAATTACCAATTACCAACAGCACGACACGGAAGACACGGATACACGGATAGTTTTTTGGGAGTTTTTCGGGAGTTCTGAGTTTTGAAAGCGTGAATTTTGAGTATTGACAGTTCTTAATTCAAAACTCAAAACTTAAAATTCAAAACTCCCTGACAACTCAAAACTCCTTACCAATTACCAATTACCAATTACCACTCGATCGACCGGAGTGATGTGACACAAGTCAAACTTGCACTCGCAACCTGTCAAATCTAACTTGAGAAGCTATAATATACCAACCCGAAGCATTAGCTTTAATAGACATTCATGATGAAATTAACGAAATTTGTATCGATCGCCAGCCTCACTGTTTTAGC
>JBOFTL010000205.1:0-4797 GCA_051652045.1 Microcoleus sp.
CTACGGTTTGGGTGCGGGAGTGTGGAGTCGCGACGCGAATGTAGCCTATCAAATGGGGCGTGCCATTCAAGCCGGCCGCGTGTGGACGAACTGCTATCACCTCTATCCCGCCCACGCAGCCTTCGGCGGCTACAAAGTCTCCGGCATCGGTCGCGAAAATCATAAAATGATGTTGGATCACTACCAGCAAACCAAGAATTTGTTGGTCAGTTACAGTCCCAAAGCCCTCGGATTTTTCTAAGGATCGTGGATTAAATAACTTCCGTAGGTTGGGTTGAAGCATGAAACCCAACGTTCGAGGGTGGTGTTGGGCGAAGCGCAGCGGAGGGTTCGTTCCTGGTCCCAACCTACAAAAAATGCAAGTTATTTAATTCTCATTCCTAAGCAAGGAGTCATTAGTCATTAGTTATTAGTTGTTAGTCATTAGTTATCAGCCATTAGTTGTTAGTCAACATCTTCTAGTGTGCGTCAGAATTATCGATAGTAATTTTTTAGCGAGTCTTTAACTATGACGCACGTTACAATTCCTCAGTCATTAGTCTTTAGTCTACAAAGTAAGATTCATCAGAAAATAAAAATTATTTCTCCCTTCTTCTTCCTTCTTCCTTCTTCCTTCTTCCTTCTTCCCTCTTCCTCCTTAGCCCCGATACACACTCAATAACTCATCCGTGTATCCGTGTCCGAATCCGTGTCGTGCCTTCCTTCTTCCTTCATTTACCATGAAAACAATAGCAAAAGTAACGGCCACAGAAGCAGCCTTAAAATTAATCGATTACCTCAAAACTCAACATGGAGAATTGATGTTTCACCAATCGGGAGGTTGCTGCGACGGTAGCTCCCCAATGTGCTATCCTAACGGGGAATTAATCGTCGGCAATGCTGATGTATTGCTCGGAGAAATCGGAGGCTGTCCCTTTTATATTGGAGCGCAACAATACGAATATTGGCAGCACACGCAGTTAATCATCGATATAGCATCAGGTCCCGGAGGTAGCGATTTCTCTCTCGAAGGGCCGCAAGGAGAACGTTTTATTACTCGTTCTCGGTTGTTGGAAAATTAATCCGATCGAATCCACTTAACTATTATTAAGATGGACTTCAATAAAAACTGTTTGTAGCGAAAACTTAAGTCACCTCGCTCTTACGGACTAAACTCCTCACTACAAACTAATTTTGTTGCGTTCGATCGCGCGTGAAACAAAAGGCAGGTTATACCAATTTTAAACGAAATAACAGTATTCTTGTCCCCCCCCTGTAGGGGCGGTGCCCCCGTGCCCACCCTGGCTAGGGGGGCGAAGGGTGTTGCACGATTTTAGAGAAATGGTATTATGCAAAGTCCGGCTTTGACAACATCTTCGATCGTTTGGCGATTGAAATTACCTCCAGTCAAACAAAGTGCCTTCAATCGATCGCAGCTATAGCCCATCCGCTGCATCCGCTACAAAATCCGCTGTCCTTCTGCCTTCTGCTTACCCTTCTGATGGATTTGTAATTAAAGCTAATTCTATTTTACTTTCACCTGTTTGCTGAATTTCGGCGCGCAAACCCGGACCGAAAAAAGTAGCTATTTTTTGCTGTTTTTCTTGCCAGGTTTTCAAGGGAATCAGCGGCGAATCAAAATCTAGAATTAATCCGTAAGCACCATCAACATCAACTTCCCGCAATCCCCGCAGCATCGGCCTTTCTTCATCCGTAGGGGCCAAGCCCAAGCGTTCCAAAGCATCATCTAAATGGGCTGTTTGGCCGTAGCGAAATCGGGTGACATCTTTGCGAACTTGATTTTGAGTATCTGTGGCGTGTTTTTCCCTCAAGGCGAGAATCTCAGCGGTAGGTTCGGTAAAAGGTGCGGGTTCGAGTTCCGCTGCTTTCAGGGCCAAACCTCCCAGCAACAAGGGAATTCCGTAAAAAAATCCTGCCAAATTGAGAGTCGGTTTGTCGGAAAAGTAGGCAGCGAAACCGCCAACAGCTAAAATACTTCCCACAACTAAGGCTAGGTTTGCTAAAGAAATTTGACGCAACATATAAGTGACGTGGTGAGCCGAAATTAACGATTATTTAATTATTATCGATCGAAACTGCTCGATCCATAAAAATATTCGAGATCCCTCAAGATCGCAAATTTACCAACACCTCCGCAGCCAGGAAGTCAGCTAGAATTTTCGAGGGAAAAATTTTAGATAGTTTTTGACCGCAGACCCGCAAAAACTGCTAGCATCAATGTGCGCGGGAGAGGGGTGCATCCGCGATATTGTCTTTAGCTTCAACCTTTAGCTTCAGCAGTCGATCCCGCCGGACTCGCCAGGCACCTACGCAAATTTGGTGTTAATTGTGTCGCGTCCGTTCCAGATGGCAATCGAGATAGCCAGTATCATCAAATTATAGAGAGTGGCGGTGGCGATCGGCTCTCTCATCCTGACAACCAATTTTTCAGATATGATCGAAAACGAAGACAGACCAACCGCGGGGCAAAATCGATCGGTAATCGAGCAGATTAATTCCCTCAAGCGCGAAGATGAAAGACTGTACAACATCTTAGCTATAGATGTCTGGGCGCTAGCGAAGACGATGGATGAATATCAACCAGGATTTTGGGCGGCTTTTATGCAAAATCGCGAAAAAGCCCTGAAGCGATTTCTAGCTGAAATGATGAAAAATAAACCCGCTGAAACCAAACGCCCGCCTTTCTTGCGCTGAAATTTTCCAGGAAAATTAGCTGTAGCAAAACTGCTAAATTTTATTGCAGTTAGCGACCGCAAGCAGTATATATTTTTGTAAGAGCAGCAAAGGAAATATAAAATGGACGCACAGACGCTTAAAGAACAAGTAGCCTCGATCGAAGCTAAACGAGAATCTCTAGTCAGGTTGTTAGACAGACCCGATTTGGGTTCTCTGAGAATAGATGTCAGTCAGGCGATCGAAGAAATTGACGATCTGTTAGAAGAATTCAAGCGCACTTTTGAAAATGAATAGTTATTAGTTGACAGTTGACAATTGACAGTTGACAATTGACAATTGTCTGTTGATTGTCGATAGTTGATAATTACCAATTACCAATTTTAATACCACCTCCGATAGCATCAGTTGTAGATGCCTGTAGGGGGTGAACTCCTAGGATGTTGACATCCTCCCCGCCCGCTTAAGGGCGAGGATTCCCAAACCTCACGATTTGGGTTTCTGCTTCTTCCCTTTAAGGGTTTTCGCACCGGCCTTCACAGATTTACTCTGTTCGGGTCTTACAGTCGCTCCACAGACTGATACGGCAAGCCCTGCCGCCAAAATATTTTTTGCTGCATTGATGTCTCGATCGTGGTGTGACCCGCAATGAGGGCAATCCCACTCCCGAACGTTCAACGGCAGTTTTTCCACAATGTATCCGCACTCAAAACACCGTTTTGAACTCGGAAACCATCGATCGATTTTGATTAAAGTACGACCGTACCAATCGCACTTGTATTCAAGTTGCCTGACTAATTCGCCCCAACTTGCATCACTGATGGCAAGGGCGAGTTTGGGGTTTTTCACCAGATTCTTCACAGCTAAATCTTCCACAGCGATGATTTGGTTTTCACGCACCAGCCGCGTTGTTAACTTGTGAAGGTTATCAATTCTAGCATCAGCAATGGATTGATGCACTCTCGCTACTTTAAGCCGTGCTTTGTGTCGGTTATTTGACCCCTTCTGTTTTCGACTTAAAGCTTTCTGCGCTCTTCTAAGTTTGCGATATTTTGCCTTAAATCCTTTCGGGTTGACAATTTTTTCGCCCGTACTCATTGCCACCAAACTGGTAATTCCCAAATCAATACCGACTCGATCGTCTGTTTTGGGTAGCGCTTCAATTTCCACATCTACCAACAAAGAAACCGACCACCTACCCGATGGTGCAAGTTTTACCGTAATAGTTGATGGTATGGCATTGTCTGGCAGCGTTCGACTCCACCGAATTGGCAATGGGTCGGTGCATTTTGCTAAGTAAACTTGTCCGTCCTTAAACTTAAATGCCGACTTAGTAAATTGCGCGCTCCCACCGTCGCGTTTCTTCTTAAAGTTGGGATATTTCGCCCGTCCGTCAAAGAAGTTATTGTAGGCAGTTTGCAAGTGTCGCAAGCACTGCTGCAAAGGTACTGAAGAAACATCATTTAAGAAATCTAATTCAAGAGTTTTCTTCCAGGAAGTTAGCATACTATTCGTCTCAGTATACCCTACCCGTTTTTGTTCGAGGTACCAAGCTTGAGTCCTTGCAGCTAAGACCCTGTTGTAGACTAAACGAACACAACCTATCGTGCGCCGCAACAGGTTTTCCTGTTCTGGCGTTGGGTAGAATCGATAGCTGAAGGCTTTGAGTGTCATGCTTGCAGTTTAACACTTCAATCGTAAGCTGCCTGTCAAGTTTTGTAAAGCCGTCGTAGAACGACGGGGTTTTCAACCCAGTTTTCTGATAAATTTCAGAAGGGCGCGCCGGCGCCTCGATACAACAAAAACAGCACTGTCAATTGTCAGTTGTCAACTCTTTGGTTTTCGGCCACAGCAAGCGCAAGCCCATCACCGCAAATCCGATCGCGGCAATTCCTTTAAGCAAGCGGGCTGGCAAGATTTCTGCCGTCCCTTGCCCTACCAAAACGCCGATTAAACTCGCCAGCAACAATGCGGCTGCCGTGCCAAAAAATACAGCGCGGGGAGATTTACAACTGCTACCGAGGGCGATCGCGGCCAATTGGCTTTTGTCTCCCAATTCTGATAAAAATACCGTGATAAAACTCAATCCTAAAAGTTGCCAATCCATAATTTTTTCTGTTTGTT
>JBOFTL010000206.1:0-2965 GCA_051652045.1 Microcoleus sp.
GGATGAGGACAAAAGCAAAACTGTAAGCCCAACAGACTCTCGACTAGATCCTACCCGGCGTCCGAATGCGATTATGCTAATCAACGGACAAAAGCTGTTCCGGGGCGGTGCTACCCCTGCAACAGTGGGGAGTGTGGAAGAGGTGGTGAAAGAAAAAGGCTTAACTCTGGTATCAAATTTGCCAGTTTATATCAAAGGAGAGTTTAACAAACACACCCAAGAAGAGTTTGGAAATACGCTGGATGATACCTGGAGTAACTTCTACTCCCGCAGCGGCCTCAATACAAACTTTGCCTGTCGTAACGGCGACCCCCGCCTTGATTGTAAGATTGGTGATGAGTGGCGGCCTGCAACAGTGCTGGCAGATGCTGTCACTATACTTTCTGGCACTTTCCGTGAAGGCTTCCGCAACGAGGGAGATTTCGATCTCAGGAATAATGCAGGCGGGGCGACATTTGGTCTTTCTACTATTCCCACTCTGGCTGCCCCTCTGACTGCTACTGAACTTAGGCAGAATCAAGGATTTTACAACAACAACTTTGTCACCAATGGACTCAGTAGCGGTGCATTTAATGCCAGTGGCGTTGTTGACAATTCCGTTACCATGACCGACACAGACTACCTGACTGTTAATGGTAATGGCCTGAATAGTTCTTACTTCAATAACTTTGTCACTCCCGTTCAGCGACGCGGAAATTATCCCGAGTATCTAATGGAAGTCTGCACAAAGTTGCCTGTTTCTGCGTGTACGAAAGATGATTGGTATGTCGATCCAACTGCTTCATCACCACTAAAAACAACGGGCATTACTCTAGGTACAACAACTTACGATCCTTCCGTTCATAAAGCCGGTACAACTGCTAGACCCCCAGCCATTGAATTGCAACGCTTTCCCCGTCGAGTTGCTTTTCAAAGGAATGGGAGTGATGAATTAGACAATAGTCCAACTGACACTAAAGTAACAGCTTTAGGACTTAATGGTGAAACCATTTCAGCCTATGACAGCTCTACCACACCGCCGCCTGCGAAACCTAACTCTCTGTGGTATGCCTCAGCAACGAGCAGTAATCCTCCTCTAGATTTCGGCGATAACCAGCCCCTGTTTTTTCTCAACGGGGTAGATTTGCCAAATCCAACTGATGGTTTTCAATTTACAGATGGACTCAAAAAACCGCCGAAATTATCATCAAATCTAGATAAGCAGCCACTATTAATGCCGGTGTTGCAAATCAGTCGCGCAACAGATAGTGTTCCAACACCCGGCGGACCAGTCCCACCAGAAGGCAAAATTGTTGAAGAAACGAAGTGGCTGCAACCAGTGCCTGCAACTCCAACTTCTCAAGAATTCAATCTAATAGTTGGGTCAGGAGACATTCCTTCACGGAAAACAGGTGCCACTACAGGTGAGTTTAATGGTGGTTTACAAAACTTGCCCCGCTTCGCTGAAAACTGGAGAGATGGTGCAGTTAGTACCAAAATTGTTGGTGCGTTCCTCCAGTTAAATCGCAGCGCCTATAGCAACGCACCCTTCTTGCCTCGACTGGGAAGTTCTCCGGCTCGCAGCGTTTTTTCTCCGGTAGGTAGCACTCTGTGGTATCCAGACACCCCCGATACTAATAGGTACAAAACTTCTAACGGTGGCGGTGCAATTCCTTTCTTCAGTCCACCCGGTCGGAATTGGGGTTTCGATGTCGGCTTATTATCTCAATCACCTGACTTGTTTACCCAACGGTTTACGACTCCTAGCACACAGACTAAACCGACTGAATTCTTTAGAGAAGTATCTCGAAATGACGAATGGGTACAAACTTTGATGTGTGCTTTTGTTTTTAATCCTACTGATGGTTCGGGAACAACGCCAGTTGTCAGTAATGATTTGCGCCCAACAGATTCATTCTGCAAACAGAAAGCAGGTGCTTGACAATGAATAAACTACGCAAAGACAAGAGCTACTTACCTCGGCAAGATGGTGGCTACACGATTATCGAGTCGTTGGTAGCGATGATTGTAGTGTCGGTGCTAATGATCGCGATCGCCCCTGTGATGGCTTTTTCAGTAGCAACTCGCGTACAAGCGCGGCGCACGGAACTTGCCACACAGGCCGCAAGAGCTTACATTGATGCTCTCAGAACAGGTTCTGTCAAATTCGGTGTAGCAGGATCGGGGTTCCCTATAGCTGCACCACCAGGCGATTTAGCAAGTACACCATTTCCTACAGACCGCAACACTTTATACTGCGTTGACATGGATGGAAATAATTGCGATCCCAGCAGCCCCAAAGACTTTTACGTTCAGGGTGCTTGGCTAAATCGAGATACATCTATTACTGGTGGCGATCCAACACCAAAAGGTTATCAGCTTTTAGTCAGGGTTTACAGGGCTGATTCCTTTGCATCAGGCGTTTCCCTAAGAAATCCCAAGGATGCCAAACAATCTGTTGTGGGCTCTGGTTTAGGCGATAGAACCATACCAGTAGTAGAAATGTCTACAGAAATTCCCGCCTCTGGCAATCCCTCGTATACCTCTATCTCCGATCGCCTCAAAAAATCACCATGAATGATTAGACCAATAATTACAGTGAGTGCTATTAAATTAAAATCACTCACAACTACTTGCCAAAGGAAGAAGTAAAAATGAAAAATTTACTCAGGTTGCTTCTGAAAACTCAGCATCAGGAAAATCATTCTCAGCTAGAGCAAACAGAAAAGGGTATGACCCTAATCGAGCTGCTGATCGGTATGATAATGGCATTTTTAATCATCACGCCAATGCTCGCCTTTGTAGTCGATATGCTGAATACCGACAGGAGGGAGCAAGTGAAAGCAAATACCGAGCAAGATATTCAGTCAGCAGTTGATTTCATAGCTCAAGATTTAAGTCAAGCTATCTATATTTACGACAATATAGATATCAATGGAGGAACCCGTGGCAGTGTTACAATTACTGGTATTAAAGGTGAACTTCC
>JBOFTL010000207.1:0-7189 GCA_051652045.1 Microcoleus sp.
CGACAACCTAAAATCTCTACTCAAAAATCTAAAATCTAAAATCTAAAATTGTATGGTTGACCTTCGACGCCTAATTCCATTTTTCGATCCTACTGTATCTCAATGGGCGGCTGAGGCCCGCTGGCTGCGGTGGCTGACGTTTTTGTGGTTGTTTGTCGGGCTGACTGTATTGTTTTCAGCTTCTTATCCCAGTGCGAATGCAGAATATGGGGACGGCCTTTATTACATTAAACGCCAGCTAGTTGCGGTGGCGATCGGGCTGGCGGGTTTTAACTTAGTAATTCACTCGCAATTGCGTTACCTGCTGAAAACTGCCCAGTGGGGAGTTTTATTGCTGCTGGGATTGCTGTTGTTGACCATAGTTCCGGGAGTGGGGACGACGATTAACGGCGCGACACGTTGGATATCTTTGGGTCCGGTGCCAATCATTCAGCCTTCAGAATTGATCAAGCCATTTTTGGTTCTCCAAAGCGCCCGCATTTTTGGCAATTGGCCCCGCTTAACGAATCAAGTTCGGCTGACTTGGTTGGGAATTTTTGGCTTGATGTTGGTGGGAATTTTATTGCAGCCGAATTTGAGCACAACGGCTTTGTGCGGGATGACTTTGTGGTTGGTGGCTTTGGCTGCTGGTTTGCCTTACTTGCAGTTGGGGGTGACAGCTTTGGGGGGAATGTTGGCGGCGGTGTTAAGCATCAGTTTGAGGACTTACCAGCGACGCCGGATCATGTCTTTTCTCAATCCTTGGGCAGATCCGATGCAAGATGGCTATCAGTTGATTCAAAGTTTGCTGGCTGTGGGTTCTGGAGGAGTTTGGGGCGTCGGTTTGGGGATGTCGCAGCAAAAGTTATTTTATTTGCCGATTCAGTACAGCGATTTTATATTTGCTGTATTTGCTGAAGAGTTTGGTTTGGTGGGGGGGTTCTCGCTGCTGGTGATGTTGGGGGCTTACGCTACGCTGGCTTTGAGGGTGGCGATGCGGGCCCGAAATGTTGAGTGTCAGTTGGTGGCGATTGGGGTGATGGTGGTGATGGTGGGACAGTCGCTGCTGAATATTGGGGTGGCGACGGGGGTTTTGCCGACTACTGGTTTGCCGCTGCCGTTTTTTAGCTACGGGGGTTCTTCGATGCTGGCGAGTTTGCTGCTGTCGGGGCTGCTGATTCGGGTGGCTAGGGAGAGTTCGGAGGCTGAGGTGGTTTCTTTGGCGGGACGCAGGGCTGTCTCAGGAAGGTCTGAGATGCGATTTACGCCAGATAGTGACAGCTAGGTTCGATCGACAATACAGGAAAATACATAATTGAACAATCAATATTGAGCATCGCGATCGCACTTTTTAAATTACAATCGATCGCACTTAAGTACAATTTCTGTTGAGTCGATCGGCTTGACAATTTACTTATTTTGTGCTACTTGCAGGCTTTGAATCTCCCAATTTCTGCTGCAAAAACTCCTGCGCTACCTGGCCCGCCTCCTGCTGTTTCCCATCAACTTGATAGTTAAGTTTCTGCATATCTGACTCGGAGATTTTGCCGCCCAATTCTGCCAGTACAGAGCGCAATTCTGGATATTTTTCCAAAACTTGCGATCGCACTACAGGCACTGCTTGGTAGGGCGGAAAATATGTTTTGTCATCTTTGAGCACTACTAAACCCAAACTTTGAATCAAGCCGTCGGTGGAATTTCCGGCAATGACATCTACTTCTTTTTGTTCCAGGGCTTTGGTAAGTAATCCTAACAGTAATTCCTTCGGTTCTTCGGCAAATTTAATTCCGTAAGTTTTAGCTAATCCGGGAAATCCATCCTCTCTTTCTTTGAATTCCGGCCCAAAACCGGCCCGCAATTTTGGTGCAGCTTTGCTCAGTTGCGATATAGTTTGCAAGTTGAGTTTTTTGGCATCTTCGCCTCGAACGATCATCGCAAAGGTATTATTGAATCCCAGAGGTTCTGTCCATTCTGCTTGAAACTGTTTGGGATATTCTTGTTTGAGGTAAGTTAACACTTTTTGGGGGTCGGAAATTGGCTGTTGTTTGAGAATGTTGGCGTAAGCTGTACCCGTGTATTCGACGTACAAATCGATTTTACCTGCAGCTAGGGATTGGTGGCACAGGGAGCCTCCGAGGTTGAGTTCGCGTTCCACTTCGATATCAGTTTTGGCTTCGATGTGGCGGGCTAAAATTTCTGCGAGGATGACTTGTTCGGTAAAGTCTTTCGAGCAGATAACTACTTGCTTTTGGGGCTTAGAGGTACATCCTGCTGCTGCAAGCAAGAAAAGCAGCCAGCAGGAGGAGAAAAAAAAATCTTTTTTCGATATTCTCATGAGCGATCTCAATTTTTACTGGGATAATTAATGGTTTCTAATTTATCACATCTCTACAGCTTTTGTAAAGGTGACATGGCTTAAGCATGACCTCTACACTCCGGGTGCGCAGTGCGCACCTTACCACGTAAATATGTAGTAAATATGTAGGGTGCGCACTGCGCACCTTACCGCTACAAATTCCCCAGTATTTGAGCCGATATTCCTGGTGTTGTTGTAACATTTATTTAGAGATGTGGAGGACAAAAAATGGTAGTTAGCGTCAGCGATATTATCAAGCAACAACGGCAATTTTTTGCTACTGGCAAAACTAAGGATGTGGATTTTCGGCTCGAGCAATTGAAGAAACTCAAAAGTGCGATCGTTGCCAATCAATCACAAATTGTGGATGCTGTCAAGGCCGATTTGAACAGACCGGAGTATGAAGCTTATTTTGAAATTGCCTCGATCGCGGAAGTTAATTATGCTATCAAAAATCTCAAATCGTGGGTAAAACCGAGGAAAGTTCCAACTTCGATCGACCAATTTCCAGCCTCTGCCCGCATTTATCCAGAACCTTTGGGTGTGGTGTTAATTATCGGGCCTTGGAATTATCCGTTTCAGTTAATGATATCGCCTTTGGTAGGGGCGATCGCGGCGGGTAACTGCGCGATTCTTAAACCTTCGGAAATCGCTGCCCATACTTCGGAAGTTGTCACCGATATGATTTCCAAAACCTTCGATCCTGCTTTCATTACTGCCGTTGAGGGCGGTGTGGAAATCAGCCAGCAATTGCTAGCTGAAAAGTTCGATCGCATCTTTTTTACAGGCGGTACAAAAATCGGTAGAATCGTGATGGAAGCCGCTGCGAAAAATTTGACTCCCGTTACCTTAGAATTGGGCGGCAAAAGTCCTTGCATTGTAGACTCAGACGTGCAGGTGGAATATACAGCAAAACGTATTGCTTGGGGCAAATTTATCAATGCCGGTCAAACTTGTATTGCTCCTGATTACCTATTGGTAGATAAGAAAGTTAAGCCAGATTTGATGCAAGCATTGAAAGCATCAATTCAAGAATTTTACGGCGACGATCCGCAAACAAGTCCCGACTACTCGCGCATTATCAATCGCAGACAATTGGAACGTTTGAGTGCGTTTCTTAAAGACGGAGAAGTTTGGGTTGGCGGGAAAACTAACCCGGAAGATAGATATATTGCGCCGACGGTTTTAGATAAGGTTTCCTGGGATGCGCCCGTGATGCAAGATGAGATTTTTGGGCCGATTTTGCCTGTTTTGGAGTATGAGGATCTGGGAGATGCGATCGCCCAAATTAACGCCCGCCCAAAACCTTTAGCTTTGTATTTATTCTCGAAAGATAAACAGAAACAAGAGCGAGTATTGCGCGAAACTTCTTCCGGGGGAATGTGCATTAATGACACGGTAATGCAAGTTGGGGTGACAACTTTGCCTTTTGGTGGAGTTGGCGACAGCGGTATCGGCAGCTATCACGGAAAAGCAAGTTTTGACACTTTTTCTCACGAAAAAAGTGTTTTGCAAAAGTCATTTTTACTGGATTTAAAATGGCGGTATGCTCCTTATAAAGGTAAGTTGGATTTGATTAAGAAAATCATCGGTTAATCGCTCTTGCTTCCTTTCCTTAGTACGCTCGATCGTCAAAGTTTGGTTCGCGTCTGGGTCAAGGTACGTAGTTGCGCTTTAGCGCTCTTAGCTTATCAGGAAAGAGCGCGCTTTGCGCAACTATATACCTATTTTTAAGGGGGATGCGAGGGGGATATAGACTTTAGTGTTTAATTAGCGATCGCTGACACTATGAACGAGCAATTACCAGAAATTTTAGCAGAATTACGCCAATACTTTAACGAATTGTATGGCGATCGACTCGTGCAATTAATACTTTACGGTTCCCAAGCTAGAAGGGATGCTAAACCCGATTCTGATATCGACATTTTAGTTGTTTTAAAAGAACCTAATGAATTAATAGCCCAGGCAGAACAATTTTTATAATTAGCCGATCGCCTGCTATAAAATCGATCGGGCGATCGAGATTAACTGAGTTAAAATCGGATCTATTATCCCCCCAAAAGTTTATGCTGCCATTTAAATATCCCGTACCGCAAACTGAACCGCCGCGCCCCGCAAAAGAAACGCTCCCGACGATGTACGATCTACCTAGCGAGAATCCGGAGGAACCAGGTTTGCCCGACGAATTTCACGGCTTGCAGCCGCAGTTATTGAGTTTGACTTTTCGCCCAGTTAATTATTCCCCGAACCAAATATTTAGCACGGGCGACATGAATCTGTATTACGATGTGCGTCACCCGTTGTGGTACAAACGCCCAGATTGGTTTGGAGTTGTCGGAGTTTCTCGGTTGTACGAAGAAGTCGATATGCGGCTGAGTTACGTAACTTGGCAGGAGGGTGTCAATCCTTTTATAATTGTCGAATTGCTGTCTCCGGGAACCGAAAAAGAAGACTTAAACGATGCTGCCGAAACCGTACCTGTAAGTTCCGAAACAGTGACAAATAACGGTCAAATCGGTCAGGAACAGCGCCAGGAAAAACCCTTAAAAAAATGGGAAGTTTACGAACAGGCTTTGAGAATTCCTTATTATGTAGTTTTCAGCCGCTATACCGATCGCGTGAGAGCATTTAAATTGGAAGGAGGTCATTACCAAGAAATAGAAATTACCGAAGATCGCGTGTGGATGGAGGAGATAAATCTCGGCTTGGGTTTGTGGTTTGGAGAGTATTGGGGAGTCACGAGATTGTGGCTGCGCTGGTACGATGCTGAGGGAAATTGGATTCTCACTCCAGAAGAACAAGAACGGGAACGCGCTCAAATTGCAGAATCTCAGCTAGAGTCTTTAATTGAAAGACTGCGGAACTCTGGCATCGATCCCGATCGATTCTTGAACGGTTAATTGTCAATTCAGGTTTTTAGTTACAGGACTTTGGCAGCGCAACCGATTTCTTGGAAAATCTTGGATTATGTCCGAAATATCTACAAAGAAACCCGGTTTATGACCGATCGGTAAGTCCTAAATTAATTAATCCGATCGCCAGTTGTTGACTGTTGTTATTTAACGAGCGATCGCGATTTATTTATCTTAGCTTCAAACACGATCGATAGCTGCAATACCAATTTCATTAAGTCACGCTACATCTAGAATGCTTGCCTAACTGGTAAGGTGCGCAGTGCGCACCCTACATCTAGAATCCTTTCCTAAGTTCTGCCTCAGTTTAAAAGACAACTAATGTTTAGCAAAATCTAACTTAGGGTTAACAGAAATTACCCAATTCCCAACAGCAAAATCCTCTAAATCGACAGAAATGTATGCCTAATCTCTCACAAGAAAAATGCGCCGCCTGCCAGAAAAATTCACCCCGCGTTACAGCTTACGAAATCGCTCAACTCAAACCTCAAATTCCCGAGTGGAGCCTCAGTGAAAAAAGTGGCATTCCTCAATTAGAGCGCAGTTACAAATTTCCAGATTTTAAAAATGCGATCGCCTTTACCGATCGCGTCGCCGAAATCTCAGAAGCTGAAGGACATCAGCCAGCAATTTTAACAGAGTGGGGAAAAGTAACCGTTACTTGGTGGACGCACGCGATCGCGGGATTGCACCGCAATGACTTTATTATGGCTGCAAAAACAGATGCGATCGCCGCTGAATTACTTAACTAAATAGTTAATAGTCGCTTGCGAAATTTTGAGGATGGGGATTTAGATCTCGCTCGATCGAGATGGATGATTTTGCAGCACAACCCAATCGCAATACATTGTATAATACAATAAAAAATTTCCACTTGGGAGTTCAGATGCAAATGCAAATTGAACCTTACAACACTCATCAACTTAATGCGATCGTTAGCCTTTCACTTCGAGCCTGGGCTCCGGTGTTTGATTCGCTTGAAAAAGTGATGGATATTGATATTTATCGAGCATTCTATCCCGATAATTGGTCTGTGAGTCAGCAAAAGGCTGTTGAGGATGTCTGTGCTGCGGAAGATACCAATGTATGGGTGGCGATCGAAACTGGTTCGATCGCGGGTTTTGTAGCTGTAAAATTGCACTCGGAAGACAGCATGGGTGAAATCTACATGATTGCTGTCGATCCAGATTTTCAAGGTCAAGGTATTGGCAGTGCTTTGATAGAATTCGCTCTAAATTGGATGAAAGAAGCTGGAATGTCTGTTGCGATGGTGGAAACTGGAGGCGATCCCGGCCATGAAAGAGCTCGTCACGCCTATGAAAAGGCAGGTTTTGGGTTGTTTCCAGTTGCCAGATATTTCAAGAAGCTTTAGATTGGGGATGGAAAATGAGGGGGGCGATCTGGCTTTGTGCAAAAAAGAGAAATCAGCATTATGCGGATGGCACGTATAAGAGTTTGCTGTAGGGTGATACATCGCGACGACTTATGTGTTTAAGTCGGATGGTGCGCCGAACTCGATCGAGTAAATCTGGTGTTACATAAGAGGATATTCATACACCAATAAGGCAAACCTGCTCCATTAGTTGAACTAATCGCTACACTGGGTATAGCCAAGATTGGCTTTGGAGATAGTCTAAAAGCGGTAAATGAACCATGCCTGACCCCAGAGAAGTTTTTGAGCATCCTGTAGGACACTGGGATTTTCTAACAGCCTCAGGCGATACACAGTTTGAAGGTCAGTATTTTGACCGTAAAGAAGCTGGGCGAGTTGGACAGAACGGTTTCGTCAGCAAAACTGACTTAAATCGTGTAATGGAGCAAATCACTGAGTGCATATCTGCATTTGCCAATACAAACAAATCAGGAAGCTTGCTAGTGATTGGCATCTCTGTAAGTGGTGAAGTTAAGGGCATTAATCATTTGGCAGACGAACAGAGAAGTA
>JBOFTL010000208.1:0-5104 GCA_051652045.1 Microcoleus sp.
TTCGATACCTGATTTTTATGAAAAACTAACTGATGGAGAAGCAGAAGCAGTTTTGATTTTTGAGAAAATGAAAGAACTCATGGATGCTGAAGCTGCAATTCCTCAACCTCAACCTTTTTCTGTTGAAGAATTGTTGGTGATGCTTCCATAGCCTGAGTCCTATCCAAAAAGAGATTGCGAACAGTCCGATTAACGAAACTGAGGTAATCGTCATATAATTAGGGAATTCTAGGAATTACAGTATATTCTACCCATTCCTGCAATAACCGATCGCTTTCAGCAGACATATCGCTGTTATCCCAACAAGCTGTCCAATTAAAAAAACTATCGAGTTCAGTTTCTGTATGCAAAGAATCTTTTTTTGGACAAGCATCCCATCCTCTTGACTTGCGGGCTGCATCAGATGCAGTTATGCGTAACAGAAGCACTTCAACAGGCTGCTGCTGGAACCAATGTAAGTCTTGTAATGTGCGGAGATCGCTAATTAATAATACCTCCGCATTGGCTTGTTTCGCATTGGATGTTACTTCCTTAAGACACCATTCTGGATCTAGAGCATTTCTTGCTGTATGATGAGCGATCGCAGCAATACGATGAGATTCTTTAAATGCGCGATCTTTTTCTAAACGCATAGGATCGATACCGATTGATGCAGCATAGGAACGCTTATTTATACGACCGAGTGCAGTTCGGTAAACTGAAACTCCTTTGGCAATTAAGGAATCGTAAATGAGATCGGTTATGTAATCTTTGCCTGATGCTCGCTTGCCACTTACTAAAATATAGACCGACAATCGCGCATCTCGATCGCGCAATTCATTGAAATCTTCTGATTTGGATGCAGGAAATACTTTTGTCTTTTCCGCATCAAAATTTTGCCGTGAAACATACTCATCAGCACTAGAAGAAACTTCCCTATTGTGAATAGTAGAACCGCAACCATCCTCAGCACAGCTACATACCCATACTTCCCCAATATAGTTCCTAGTACCGTACTTAATTGCTGTTTCAGGACACCAATGTAAAGTCTTAGGATCTAAGGTAGATACATTCTGTAGTAATTGAGGAATATCTTCTTTAAAGACTTCATAAAGTAGATCGCCTCTCATAATGTACTTGACTCCAGATGTTACTTCAGCAGCATCATGCAGCACATCATTAACATGATCGAAGATTAAGGCGCTACCTGTTTCTGGCTTGACCTCATGGGTAGGCGGACTCAATGGCTTAAAGTTTGTTACTTGCCCCAGCGGAATATTATGACTGGCATATCGAACAGGTTCACAGTCAGTATAAAATCGAGTATTTCCACCAGTAAAATCGTCATTCAAATACAATTGAACGGTAAACACGCTAATGGCTGGAGTGGGATATCGGAACATTTTTGCTCCATCATAATGAGGCACAAAATGACCTTTGGGAAAATACTTAATGTATCGCCAATGATGAGTAAAGCGTTTTAATCTCCAACGCACGCCATCTATACGCAAAATTTCTGGTAAGTAACTTTTCAAACGCGGCAGCATTGCCTCACTCATACCCCGATCCACTGTGTGAAGATTTTCGCACGATCGCACTGACTTATCAAAGGCGGTGGGGGTACTGAAGCCTAAATTCTCAATGGCTTGAATCAAGTTAGCACTTTCCCAGGCAGATAATACTCCCTTAACAACCCGAACTTTATTGCTACCGGGAATTACAAAGTTGAATCGCGGCTCTAAATCTTTAGAGTAAGTAGTTCGATCGCGATCTATTGACAGCAACAAATGAGATAAATTTGCATGATGAATTGTACCGTGCGATTGAGATGTTTTAAGTAACATATTAATGACTCGATAAAAAAATGTTCGACAACGGCTGCTTCACTATATACAGGAATATTTTTGCTAATTCAGTATTTACTCTACCGAATATTTTTTATACTACCTGCGGTATAAGGTTTGCCGTGCGTATTTTACAAAAGGTTGTAATGGCTTTGAGTCTCGATCGCACTTATAAATTATATAATATTTGAGGTGGGTCTGGACGAGTCAATATTGTAAGATTGCGGGCGATCGCCAACTAGCAAAGAAATAAATGATAAACTGATGTTATGACAGGATTGTCTGGGGCTGGTGGCAACTGGCAAGTTATTGATGAAATACCCGATCGCACTGTAGTCCAACAACAAGATCGGTTATCCTGCGGCCCTGCTTGCGGTGAAATGCTCCTTAACGATCGCGGAATTTGCGGTGCAAACCAATCTTTAATTGCAACTGAAACTGGAGTACCTGTAAGTATTGAAGATTTAGCGATCGCACTCAATACTCTCGATGCAAGTAATTCGAGATTTTGGTTGGGCGGTACTGTATCTATTCCTGGAGCAACAAATTATGAAATAGTGGAGGTATTAGTTAGCACTGGTTCTTGGGCTGCTGTTTTATGGGAAACTTTAGCTGACTTGGGGCATATAGTTATAGTTGACGGACTTGACGATACAGGAAAAATTTCGATTCGCGACCCTTGGAATGCAACAAAATATAAAATGAAATTAGTAGGGTTTTTAAATTACTGGAACCTTCAAGCAGTTTACTCATTAAGACGATGAAAGTACAAGTTTTATCTGCTAAGCCCGCGATCGCCCCCAACATTCACGAGGTTTTGCTGTCAGTTGGTACGGAGACACGCAAATTTATTTTTACAACCGAAGTCAATCGAGTAGGAGAACATTTAATTCAAAATACTCGGGGCGATCGCACTTTTTCAGAGATTTTCAAATTCAATCAGCGGGTTGCGATGAATGTGACAAATTTGGTTGTTAAATGCTACAATGGCGAAACTGTAAATTTTCCGGCAGATGTGGGTATTTTTGTCACTCCAGAAGCAGCTTTGTCGAAGCAAAAGCTATTTGAAAATAGCAATTTAGCAGGCACCGATCCGCAGCAAACAGTAGCAGTCGATCGAGAAATCCGTCAAAGGGCGATCGCGATTCTCGAACAGTTACCGGAATCTGCACTTGATGAAGCTGTTAAGTTTCTTGAATCTTTGTATGCTAAGGGCGGGTGAGATTAGCGATCGCACTTTCTGTCGCAAGAAATTCCAAATTATTAATGTTAAGTTTATTCAAGATTGAGAGCGATCGTCCAAGTACGCTGCTATCTTACGTGGCGATCGAACTGGCATCACAATCAAAGAAACCGGGTTTTTGACAGCATCTTTCGTCGGTGGTGAATTCTGGCACAAAAACCCGGTTTCTGTGCGATCGAACTGGCATCACAATCAAAGAAACCGGGTTTTTGACAGCATCTTTCGTCGGTGGTGAATTCTGGCACAAAAACCCGGTTTCTGTGCGATCGACTGTTAGATATTAACTATAAACTCTTTACTTGAGGGCGGCGAGCAAAACTTCTCGGTGAAAGAGCGATCGATCTACCATAAATTTTATCCTGTCTGGCGATAAGGCGTCACCGTTGGCGTAGTGTTCGATCCAGGTTTTGCTGATTGAATAGGGATCTGATGGCAATTCTGATAATAAATATCCGGGCATTTCTAACTCTTCCATTAACTGAGTGACTTTCGGATCGTAGCTGAGGGCAAAACAGCGACATTCTTCTGATGCTGCCATAATTAAACTGTGCAATCGCATCCCGATCGCCATATCTACTCCCCGAAATACTCCTTTCAATTTGCGCGGATCTGTTAAATTGAGAATGCGGCTTCTTTTGGGCAAAGCTTCGTGTAAATGTTGCGCAATTGCTAAGTCTTGAGATGCTTGGAAAGGTAGCAATAAAATTAAGGTACGAGTAGCTTTTTGAAAGTCAACTAATGCTTGAGTTAGAATTGACAGGCGATCGGGCGTTAATGTAGAGTGCGATCGCAAGCAAACAGCAACTCTCGGGGCCGGTAAATCCCACAAACCGGCGACCGGGGAATTTTCTAAAGCCCACACGGGATCGGGCGCTAAAGTAAAGGGAATTTGCCACTCTGTAAGTAGGGTAGCCGAAGCTTTATCGCGCACGCTAACTCCCGTGCATCTGGCAAAACAGCCCTGAGATATTTTGCGAGTAATCTCGCGTTTTAAAGGGCCGATTCCTTGAGCCCAAGCAACAGTTTTCAAGCCCATCTGTTGCGCTAATCCCATCAAACCACCATAATAAAACGGACTGGCCAAGCTAGTAGCATCTTGAATTAAACTGCCGCCGCCCCAAATTAAGGCATCTGCGGTGCGGAGTGTTTGGAGCACCTCAAAGGCATTCATGCGATCGCGGGCGGCCACTCCATAACGCTGTTGCGTTTCCGCAGGATTGCCGGAAAGGGCGATCGGCGTTACGCCATCTGGTAACATTTGCAATAGGGATGCCAGCAGCGCCTCGTCGCCGCCGTTGCCTTTACCGTAATAGCCGCACAAAATTGCTCGCATTTCTACTCTTTGTTTAGGATCGAATATAACTATTACAATATCTAAATTGTTGTTATCCAGAGATTCTTTTTTAAACAACAAAATACATCTTACACCTTCCTTGACAATACAAAAAATGCACGCTTTGTCAATTCCTACTTGGATTATTCACATTTCTAGCGTCATCGAGTGGATTGCTGCCATTTGGTTAATTTGGACTTACGGCGAAGTCAGTCAAAATCCGGCTTGGCGGGCGCTTTCCTTCGCGATGCTACCCGCCCTCGTCAGCGCCATGTGTGCCTGTACCTGGCACTATTTCGACAACTCCTTAGCCCTAGAATGGCTGGTTACGCTGCAAGCGGCGATGACTCTCGTAGGTAATTTTACTTTGTGTGCCGCAGCGTGGTGGATTTGGCGGCAGTCAGCAATCAGTTGATAGTTGATAGTTGATAGTTGATAGTTGATAGTTGTAGTGCGAGCGTCGGGAACTCGCGATCGGTTGAGAGTCGATCGATCGTTGTAGTGCGAGCGTCCCCGCTCGCGATCGGTTGAGAGTTGAAATTGAAAGTTGACAGTTGACAGTTAATAAAAGTTGACAGTTGACAGTTAATAGTAGATCGTCCATCGTTGTCAATTATCAACTATCAATTGTCCATTGTCCATTACCCATTACCCATTACCCATTACCCATTACCCATTACCAATGTTTTCAAAAGAAACTCTATT
>JBOFTL010000209.1:0-4180 GCA_051652045.1 Microcoleus sp.
CTAAGATATTCGTAGTGCCTACTTCAGTCCGCAATATGCTGCGAACTGAAGCAGGGACGATAATATTGCGGGGTCGTAAACCCGGATTTGGTATCATACAATCTATTGTATGCTTGTTCAAGGAATAGGAACTGAGTCCAATAACTTATCGACAATTGTCTTCGCCTTCCTGCCTCCAGCCGGAATCAAACGGTGAGAAAGTACGTGCGGTGCTAAATATTTGACATCATCGGGAATCGCATATTCCCGCCCCAAAATAAATGCTAAAGCCTGGGATGCGCGATGCAAAGCTACGGCACCCCGAGGGCTTACTCCTAGAGTAATTTCCTCATCTTCTCGGGTCGATCGCACCAAATTCACGATATACTGTTTCAAAGACTCTTCCACCTTCACCTGAGCGCACAAACGCTGTAATTCCTTCACCTCCGATAAAGAAATACAAGGTTGCAAATCTTCTACTGCAAAACTATCAGCAAGTCTCTCCAGCATTTGCAACTCTTCCAAAGCATCGGGATAGCCCAAAGTCAAGGACAAAGTAAACCGATCCATCTGCGCTTCCGGTAGCGGAAAAGTTCCTTGATATTCGATCGGATTCTGAGTAGCGATCGCAAAAAACGGCGTTGGAACCATCCTAGAAACGCCGTCTACAGTCACCTGTTTTTCCTCCATTACCTCCAGCAAAGCTGACTGAGTTCGCGGTGTCGATCGATTGATTTCATCGGCTAGTAAAACATTAGCAAATACTGGTCCCGACAAAAACTCAAATTCTCCGCTGCGGGGATTCCAAATATTAGTCCCGGTGATATCCGTCGGCAACAAATCGGGGGTGCATTGAATTCGCTGAAATTTACCGTCGATCGATCGAGCCAAAGATTTAGCCAGCAGCGTTTTTCCCACACCCGGTACATCTTCTAACAGTGCGTGTCCCCCGGAAAATATAGCTACCAATACCAAGCGAATCGCCTGTTCTTTGCCAACAATTGTTTTACTCAGATTTTGTTTGAGCCGTTCAATATGTTCTCTCATATTTCTAATTACTAATAGCTAGCACCCTTTGAGCAACATCGCAGTCTGCTTGAATTTGAGTTTTTAGAGCATCTAAAGAAGCAAATTTTTGTTCGGTTCTCAAAAACTCTATTAAACTCACGCTCAAGGTTTGACCGTACAAATCCCCGCACCAGTCTAACAAATGAACTTCGACAGTGGGTTGTTTGCCATCTACCGTCGGGCGACAGCCAACATTCATTACTCCATTGATGAATTGTAAGTCTGATGTTTTGTCACAGATGGGAGTTGCAGGAACATCCCACCGTTTCGGAGAATTTCGCTCTTGCATCGTGCAATCTAGATCGCGTACCAGAACTCGTACCGCGTACACGCCAAAACGCGGCAAAAACTTTTCTGGCGGTAATTGGATATTAGCAGTCGGAAAGCCGATCGTCCTGCCGAGTTGCTGTCCGCTAACTACTTGACCCAGCAAGCTGTAAGGGCGGCCCAGTAACTGATTCGCCCGCCGCAAGTCCCCCGACGCCAGACTTTCGCGGATAATCGAACTGCTGATTCGATCGCCTTCGCCGCAGGTGTGCAGCCCTACGAGAGTAACATCAATGCCGTAACTATTCGCGATCGCCTGCAGATCGGCAGCCGTTCCCGTCCGTCCTTTACCAAAACGAAAATCCATTCCCACGCTAATTCGACTCGCTTGCAGTTGCTTTACCAGAATTTCTTCGACAAACTCAGCAGCACTCAAAGCTGCCAATTCTCGATCGAACGGAAGCAGCACGAGTTGCTCGACACCCATTGCTGCGAGCAATTCTACTTTTTCTGCTAGCGGCGTCAGCAGTTGTCTTTGCTGACCCGTGAAAAACTCTTGCGGGTGAGGATCGAACGTTACCACAGTGCTGCAGCAACTATCCATCGCATCCGACCTACCGTCTGTGACGTTGTTGGCTTCTGCCTTTGTCAGGGCGAGATTAAAATTACTTACCTGCGCGATTGCAGGCGATTGGGCCGAGTTGTTTTCGCTGTTCGCCTCGCGCGCGCGAGCCAAAACTTCGCCACCGCCACGGGGCGATTGCCAGTCAGATCCTGAAACAGAAACTGCCCCTGAATTTTGCAGGATCGATCGATTTAAAATTGGCTGCACGACTTTTCGATGCCCCAGGTGCAAACCGTCAAAGTTTCCCAAGGCAAGGGCAGTAGGAGTCACAGCAGCGGTACAAGAAGAAGTTACCCACACGCTTTACATTTTGACACACTTCGCCCGCGCGATGCCTGCCAATTTTAGATTTTAGATTGTAGATTTTAGATTGACCCCAAACATCGATCGGGGAGCTGGAACTTTCAGACAGTTACGCCCGATGCTTCCCCAGACTCCAAAGGCACGCTGTTGCTAGGAGGAACCAACTGCAGCGACAAACCTTCCCGCGCCATCAAACTATTCGGGAACCTTTGGGCGACTTGCTCTCCCACCCTGTCCAAAAACTCATCAGCGTGCAGCGGATCGTGGTGAAAAATCACCAATTTTTTCACGTTAGCAGCCTTTGCTACCTTCACGGCTTCCTGCCAAGTCGAATGTCCCCAGCCAACCTTGCTCGACTTTTCCGAATAATATTCTTCATCCGTATAGGTAGCATCGTAGATTAGCAAATCGGCATCTCGAGCCAAAAACAGCACGTTTTCATCCAAACGATCTGGATAATGTTCGGTATCTGTCACGTAAGCAGCCGCGTAGCCCTGCCAGTTCACCCGATAGCCTATGGCTTCTCCCGGATGGTTTAATAAAGCAGTTTCCACCTTAATGTCGCCGATTTCCACCGGTTGCCCGACTTCAATATCGTAAAATTTCAGGTCTGCCCCCATAATTCTTAGGGGTACCGGAAAATTCGGGTGGAGCATCTGATCGTTAAGCCGCTGCTGGATAGTAGCCTTGTTAGGAGCAATAGCCCCGTAGATATGGAAACAATTACCTTTAATAAAAGCGGGGACAAAAAAGGGAAATCCTTGAATGTGATCCCAGTGAGAGTGAGTGAAAAACATATGAGCGTTTACGGGCATTTGCGACAGGAGAGTTTGTCCCAAAACCCGCAATCCAGTACCGCCATCGAAAATCAGGCGGTCCTCACCCACTCGCATTTCCACACAGGGCGTATTGCCCCCGTAACGTACTGTTTCAGCTCCGGGAGACGCTATGCTACCTCTAACGCCCCAGAAGTGAACCGTAAATTGGTTTTGCATACTAGACATGGGTTTTGTTGCAAGATTGCTCCGGCGAGCCATTGGTAAGGTGTTTGCCTTTGGTAAAGGCTTTGCGAGCGTCGAACCCAAGCTCTTTGGAGGTCGAGTCCTGCACTTGAAGGTGTAGGAAGTCTCGCTTGCCAGAGAATGCAAAACTTTTGGGCTTGACGGCTGAATCAGAAATTACAAGGTAGACTAATGAAGTCTCGATCGCAAGTATTCTTTTTCTTTCTTCACTAGCCTAACCTCTGCACGCGCATTTTGGTGATGCGCTGCTGCTAAAATTGATTTTTTGCTGCCACTTTCGATCCGCATCCAGATGCGCTGGCTGTGACAACTCTGGCTGCAGCACCGCTTAACTAAAAAAGCTTAGCAGTTTAGCTAGACTGGCGGGAATCCCCAGCCCATAATCTTTGATTTGGGGTGCGATGAGAGCCTCGTGAGGTGAGGAGCGTCACGGTTTACAATAAATAAATGCCCCAGACTCAACTCCTCAAGAGTGAAAATCGAGGGGGAGAGGGGGAGAAAGAGTTTCTGTGATTCATAACGGGTGTCCCGAACTCGTGGGACGCTCTAAAATTTTTACCCGATCTAGCCTTCTTTTCTATTGCTTGGGAATGACTCATCCTCGAAGGATGGTCTTGTAGGGGATTGGTCGTAATGTAAATGCTCCTGCTATTAATTTTCTCACAAAACTAGAGTTCGGTTTAATTGCCTCACTAGAAAAGAGCGGTAGGGCGGAAAGCAAGTGCGTCTTGAGACTTGGTGAGGAAAAGCTCACCGAAGAAATTAGTTACACTAGCGACTTTAGCTAAACAGACGGGAATCCCCACACTATACCGCCTCGGTTAGTGTGGGATGAGAGTCGCGTGAGGCTGTGATTCCACCCGTAAGCAATCTAATAATTGTAGATTTAAGCAGGGGACGGGTGGATGAGGATCCG
>JBOFTL010000210.1:0-9268 GCA_051652045.1 Microcoleus sp.
TGTTAAAGAAATTGCAAGGTCGGCGGTTTTTTTGTAAAGATTTAGTGATGCTTAAAATCAATTTTAGCTTAATCCGGCAGAAACCCCAGGTCCTACACAAAGTCAAAAGTGCTGCGATAGGGCGTGAAACTAAAACTAACGAGAAAATTGTGAGTTTTGACAGTTGCGATCGAGCGGTTATCCCTCTCTTGCAAATTACTACAAATAGGAGATAATACCAAATGAAGGGTAACACCCCCCGCTACCAAAGTCGAGTCTGTTTGCCTGTCTTGCAAAAGAAGCCTCGGAGGGTTGGAGTGTCAAACATCGCTGCACCGCCAGCCTCCATGTTGGACGCTCCACTAGATTTTATGACGGACAACAACGATAATTTTGCGGAGCAGTAACTTTTGGAGTCGAAGGGATGGGTATGGGGGGATTTGGCAATAAGTTGCCTGACCGCTATCAATTTTAACAAACAATAACCACTCTCAGGGAGGTCTATTCACAATGCAACTGCTCAGCAAAGGGGATCGCAAGGGTTTTATGGTTGATGCAAAAAGTCTTCAATCCGACGGGTTCGGAGAATTCGATCGTCTCAGTAACAGCAACGATTTAAACGGCAAAACAGCTTGTGTGGCAACTCCCGACCGTTCCGGGGGAGGGTCAGAAGTGCGAACGCCCGTTGCCGTGCCTGCTTGCGTGCGTTTAGCTTTAGAAGAATTAAAATGCTTTGAAGTAGTAGACTCCCAGTTCGGCCATTGGGGGCTAAATTTTAGCAATACGGTAGCGATCCAACCTTCAAACCCAGCATTTGCCATTGAGCTGGGGCGGACAGTTTTAATGGGCGCGCCAAAAAGCGGGTTGATAGAAGTTTCGTTTGCGCATCCCGTGCGTTTTGTTTCGGGATTTGTAACCAGTTCGAGGCGAACAGTATTATCGGCCTGCGATTTGGAGGGCAACCAAATTGCTCAGGATGAAATGCACGCACCCAATCTGGCGGGTTCTAATTCCCCCATCGCCCCTAACGCTCCGATGCGCGTCACAGCTCCGAATATTTATCGAATTACCTTTTATGCTTTTGACGGTCAGTTAGTAATAGATGACTTTTCTTTTGGTTTTTAAACAGTGTTAGCTGTCAGTCAAAAAACTCTTTTACGTCTTTAATAGCCAACGGCTGGAATTGAGTTTCTATTGTTGGTTAAATACCGCTCGCGATTCTTCTCGCCTGCTAAATTGTGTTAGAGTCGGAGCGTCCTTATGACGTTAAAGTGAATCAATTTTAAACCGGAAATGCTGTTGATATTTTGGGGTAAAATTAAAAATTAATTACTAGACATCTCCTAAAAAGATGATGGAAGTCTTACCCTATCTAGACAAAAAACTAATTATGGGAGATGTCTACTAATTATTAATAATTAATTTTTAATCTGCCTCTGTTGTGTCAGCATCGCGGATTGAGTCGGATTCGGAAAGCGATAACAACTCCGCGCGATCGAGCTGAGAAAGACCGTCTAAAGTTTGCAAACTTTCGATCAAGGCATTGCGAACTGCAACTTCCGGTTCCCGGCTCAACATCAAGCGAAAGCACTCAGCAGTGCGAGAAGTGGCGATCGAACTTTGTTTGCCGAATCCGGGACGATCGACTAAATTTGCGATCTGTCTGACAGCAATCAAACGTTTTACCGGATCGGCGTCAGTCAAATCTGCCAAAATACGATCGAGTGCTGCTTCTTCTTTTGCAGCACTCTGTCTCCACGCTTGCCGCCACAGCAGCACTGCAATCGCGATCGTGCCGAGATTTTGCAAAATCGCGTTCCCAGCCAGCCAGGGACTCTCAAAGTCAGCCCAAATCGCCAAAGTCATGTAAGCTAGTATGGTAGCGATCGCTCCGCTACCCGATGCCACGACCAAGCGTCGGTTCGGTCTGTCCCAAAACTGCTCCAAATTCGATCGCAGCAGTTGCCAGTCCCACGACCACGATCGATACACGAGTACCATTACTCCTATTCCCAAGCCTGTAGCAAGCACCAACTGAGGACCCATAAAAACTTCTATAAACAAATCAATTCGTTGTGGGACTGTCAAAATCCCTCTACCCACCTCGGCTAAGTTTAATCCTAGCTGTGTGGCTACTTTTCTCATGATGTTGGCGCTGCCATTGCTTTGTAGTGAGGACGATCTTTCAGAATTTTGTCCAGCTCTGGGTAAGTAGTCTTGCATTGGTATGATTTCCATCCATAACGCAATTCATCACCACGCCAGTAAGTTGTAAAAGCATTATCGGACTCTTGCAAACTTGCATAATGAGCTTGTTTTGTCGCATATATGGCGCAATTAATCAAGCTATTAGCGTGTTCGCATTGGTCAATCCAAAAAGCTTTTTCTTCATCAGTAAATTTGGCTTTTAGCGGTATTGTTCTGTACAACTTGTCATCACCTCCTGTTGTTTATTATAATTGCTACTACAGAAGCTCCAGCAGATATTGCTAGGTGGGTTAAATTCACTGCATAAATTCACTGCATAAATTCACTGCATAAATTCACTGCATAAATTTTGGTATTTCCATGCTAAGTTATCGAGTTCTTCAAAACGAGCTTTAGTATTAACTATTAATTGCGATCGATTTTCCCTCAACTTTGAGACTTTTGCTTTGCCAACATTGCTTTAGCTTGCCGCCACAGAGCATCTAATTGTTCAGGAGGATACTCAGACAGCGGTCGATCGCACGCAGCTTCTACCTGAGCAAAACGCTCCACGAACCGCTCGTTTGTTCCCTGCAAAGCCTCAGACGGATCTAAATCGTACCAGCGCGCTAAATGAATCAAACAAAACAGCAGATCTCCCAATTCTGACTGCTGAGCTGCTTTATCTTCATGTTTGAGAGCAAATTCAAATTCTGCCATTTCTTCGTGAAATTTATCCCAAACACCCTCTACATTGTCCCAATCAAAACTCACGTCCGCAGCTTTCTGAGAAATTTTCATTCCCGCAGTTAAGGGAGGTAAAATGCGAGCGTAACGGCTCATTTTAGCAGCTAAAGTTGGCAGCTTGGAAGATTTGCCTTTTTCAGTTGCTTTAATTTGCTCCCAATTTTGGTGAACTTCATCAATGCTGTCAACTTTCACATCTCCGAAAACGTGAGGATGCCTGCGGATCAGTTTTTCTGTAATACTTTCAGCAATTTCAGTTAAAGTAAATTGGCTGGATTCACTAGCAATTTGCGCTTGCAGGATTACTTGTAACAGCAAGTCGCCAAGTTCTTCGGCGATCGCACTTTTATCTCCGCTGCGGATCGCATCTGCAACTTCGTAAGCTTCTTCAATTACATAGGGAATTAAAGTTTCGGGAGTTTGCGCTAAATCCCAAGGACAGCCGCCATCGGGCGATCGCAATTTTGCCACAACTTCAATTAATCTTTCGATCGCCCGGAGCGATTCATTGCGAGAATTAGACATAATTGGAAGAAATATAGTTCTTTGCCACCTGAGTTTACACTATTTTTAGACATAGAGAATTGCGGAGGTAGCGAAACGATCGATTTTTGTGATGAACTCACGCAATTAATTTCTGTCTAAAAATCCAACAATCTAACAATCCAAAATCTCAAATCCAAAATCTAAAATCGCTCGATTGCTAATTCAGTATCTGGATCGAAAAAATGAATTTTTTCCGGTGATATCGCCAGCCAAATTTCCTCTCCCACTCTAACAGTTCGATCGGGCGGCACTCGCACTTGCATTCTAACGGCAGGTGCCTCAGTTAAACTCACCCACAAATAAGTTTCGTGTCCCAAAGCTTCAACAACATCCACTTGCACCGATAGATTTTTTGTAGCTGGGGGATGAATGCTCAAATGTTCCGGGCGGATGCCCAAAATAAGCTCTCGTCCGTCATATTTCTGCAAACTTCTCGTCCAAATATCTGGCAAAGTAAAGCGAAACTGCGGGTGAACAATTGCTAATGGTGCTGTAAATTTCACTGGCAAAAAATTCATTGGCGGAGAACCGATAAAAGCTGCTACAAATAAGTTAGCCGGATTGCGATAAAGTTCCAGAGGTTGAGCTACTTGCTGCAGTTGACCTGCATTCATGACAGCAATGCGATCGCCCATCGTCATTGCTTCAGTTTGATCGTGAGTAACGTAAATAGTGGTCGTTCCCAACTGCCGCTGCAATTGTACGATTTGAGCGCGAGTTTCTGCCCTTAATTTAGCATCAAGATTCGACAGCGGTTCGTCCATTAAAAAAACTTCAGGATTTCGAGCCATCGCCCTTCCCAAAGCTACCCGCTGTTTTTGTCCCCCCGATAATTGTTTGGGCAAGCGGTGCAACAGGGATTCTATTTGCAACAATTGAGCAACTTTTAAAACCCGATCGCCCACTGCTTTTTCCCGTGCCGACACGTAGCGCAATCCTTTAGGCAAGTTGCGAGTAATTCCCACTAAAAAATCTTCTAGCAAAGGCTGAACTAGATAATTTACTGACTCAGAATTACCTAAATTCTTGCCGGACCCAACAATCTCTTCTTCCTTCTTCCCTTTGGTTTCTTCCTTCTTCCTTCTTCCTTCTTCCTTCTTCCTTCCTAAAGAGCGCCGCAAGCCAAAAGCGAGATTGTCGTAAACAGTTAAATGGGGATAGAGAGCGTAATTTTGAAATACCATAGCGATATCTCGATCTTTAGGAGGCAGATCGTTAACCAGCCGATCGCCCACCCAAATATTACCACCTGTCAGGACTTCCAAACCCGCGATCGAGCGCAGCAAAGTGCTTTTTCCGCAGCCAGAAGGCCCGACAAGCACCATAAACTCCCCGTCTTCTACGGTTAAGTCGATCCGTCGCAAAACGCTATTAGACGTGGAACTAGAGGTAGCAGGCGAGATGTTTTCTTCTGAGCCTGCATCTTTTGATTGTTCTCCTTGTCTGATGGGAAAACTTTTGTAGATATTTTCTAATATTACTTGAGCCATTTGGCGATTTTAGATTTTAGATTTTAGATTTTAGATTGAGAGATGGCTTGATTGGGAGATTGCTTGATTTAGAAATTGGTTGATTGGGAGATTGTTTTAGCGATAAATTGTTTGATTGGGAGATTGGTTGAGTGAGAGATTGAAGTATTGAGAAATTGTTTGAGTGATAATTGGAGGTTGTGAGATGTTGAAATGGTAATTTTGGGATAGTCGATCGACTATTACCTGTCACGTTGTATGCTGTCAACTTTCAACTCTCAACCGCTTGATTCTCAACAATCGACCGTCAATTTTCAACTCTCAATTCTCAACATAAAAATTGTCAACTGTCAATTCTCAACTGTCAATTCTCAACTGTCAATTCTCAACCTAAAAACTGTCAATTGTTAATTTTCAGCTCTCAATTCTCAACATAAAAATTGTCAACTGTCAATTATCAACTGTCAATTCTCAACCTAAAAACTGTCAACCGTCAATTGTCAACTATCCAATAACCTTAATAATTCTTTCTCCGGGATTGAGTTCAAAAGCACGATCGCCCGGAGCATCTTTCCCCCAAAAAGCAATAGCATCAATAGTCGATCGTAACAGGCGACCGGTATTAGTTAAAATTTTAACATCCGTACCGGGAACAGCCTGCAGCAAGCCAACCAAAGCATCATTAGGATCGGCAAAACGAAAAGCTTGAGTACCAATTTCGCCCCTATTAGTCAGCCTAACAGAACCAGCAGGCATCCGTTTCGCCCAACCCAACTCCGAAAATAGTGCCAAACTGCCCTCCGGATCGAGAGTAACACAACCGACCAACTGTTCCTGCTTGCGCAGCCTAGTTGCTTGAGAACCTTGCGCGGCGCGGCCCATCGGTGGCAATTGTTCGTCATCTATTTCAAAGCGCAGGACTCGCCCGCCGGAAGTAGCGATAATTACCTGTTCTCCCGGCTTGCTGAGACTGGCACAGCGCAGCCGATCGTCCTCCTTCAGCTTAACAACAGTAACCCCGCGATTGGTTAAATCGGCAAACTCCGCAAGTGGCAAGCGCTTAATTTTCCCTTGCTGAGTTAAAGTTATTACGTCTCCCGCAACGGAATTTTCCGGCAAGATAAAGTGCGCGACAGAAATTTCCGATAAACTTTTACCCGCACTATCTTTAGCAGCAGTCGGCGACAACAAACTAACTAGGGGAGTGCCGCGTTCGCGACCTTGAAGCAAAGGAATATCAGCAACTTTCAGCGGATAAGCTTTACCCGTCGGAGTTAATATTACCAAATTGCGATCGGTTCTAGTCAGTTTGGCTGTAACGATAAAATCTTCATTTTTTTCGCTTTGCTGAGCCGACTTTTCTTTACTCTTAGAACGGGGGCGATCGGTCGTTGCGGGCAAGCGTCGCACGTATTGTTTGTGAGTAAATTCAACAATAGTTTCCTCTGGTTCGAGAAGTGGCAATAGAGTAGGAGATGCTGCTGGTGCATCCGACTGTTTCGGTGTCGAATTTTTCTTACCCGAAGCATCAGGTTCAGTGTTTGCCGTGCGGGAACTTCCCGAAATCAATTTAGTGCGGCGGGGGTCAGCATACTTGCGTTTGAGCGATCGCAATTCTTTTTTCAAAGCCTTCAAAAGTTCGCGCCTGTCACCCAACAACCGCTGCAATTCCTGAATTTTGACAGTCAATTCGTCAAACTCACTCTGTAAATTTTGGCGTTCCAAACCAGTCAGCCGCCGCATCGGCATCGACAGAATCGCATCAGCTTGAGCTTCACTCAAATGCAGCCGAATTTGCAAAGACTCCTTAGCCGTGCTCCCGTCAGGAGCATTTCTCAGAATATCGATCGCCGCGTCCAGATTTCCCAAAGCCAAGAGTAGCCCTTCAACAATATGAGAGCGACGTTGTGCCGCTTCCAGCTCGTGATTGTAGCGTTTGGTAAGCGTTACCTCTCGAAAATCCAGAAATTCCTGCAACAGTTGTCTCAAGGTCAACTGTCGGGGTTGGCCGTTAACAATCGCCAACAAAATCGCGCCAAAATTGGTTTGCAAATCTGTTTGTTGGTAAAGGCGGGCTAAAACAGTTTCAGGAGCAACCTCCCGTTTGAGTTCTACAACCACCCGAATCCCCGATCGATCGCTTTCATCCCGCAAATCGGCAATTCCCTCCAGTCGTCCCGCATTGACCAATTCAGCCACCTTTTCAATCCAACCTGCTTTATTGACTTGAAAAGGAAACTCCGTCACCACCAATGCAGTTTTCGTCCGCACCTTACGGTTTCCCGGCACTTCCTCCACCCGTACCACGCCCCGAACCGCAATACCGCCGCGCCCCTTAGTGTAAGCATCAATAATGCCTTCAGTAGCAACAATTTCCCCACCCGTAGGGAAATCCGGTCCCGGAATCAATTCCAACAACTTCTCATCAGAGAGTTCCGGGTTTTCAATCAAAGCAACTAAACCGTCAGTCACCTCCCCCAAATTGTGAGGCGGGATATTAGTAGCCATACCCACAGCAATCCCGGTACAACCATTGAGCAGCAAGAAAGGCAACTGCGCCGGCAACACCGTCGGTTCCTGCTGCGAACTGTCAAAATTGGCAGTAAAATCAACAGTTGCCTCGCCAACTTGAGTGAGCATCGCTTCGTGAGAGATTGACGCTAATCTAGTTTCCGTGTAGCGCATCGCAGCAGCCGGGTCATTGTCCACCGAGCCGAAATTGCCGTGACCGGCAAGCAAAGGATAGCGACTCGAAAACTCTTGAACCATGCGCACCAAAGCATCATAAACAGCTTGGTCGCCGTGGGGGTGGTATTTTCCCAACACATCTCCTACCACCCGAGCGCATTTCCGGTAGGGTCGATCGGGCGTTAAGCCGAGTTCGTGCATTGCGTACAGAATTCGGCGGTGAACCGGTTTTAACCCATCGCGAACATCAGGCAGAGCGCGTCCGACGATCACACTCATGGCATATTCGAGGTACGATTGCTGCATCTCGGCGTGTAGAGCCGTGGAGATTACTTGCCCGGAAAGTAGGTTGAGTTGTTTAGCCATGAGTCCTTGTGTCCGTTAATTCCTGAGTGCTGGCAGATCACTCAATGTTGAGTCGGGTTGCCTGTCTCAAATCAAAAAATCGTGCCGGAGGCGAACCAACAGTTCGAGTTGCGGTCGGCTAACCAACTGTTGGACAAAACTGCTTAGCACGCGAGTAAAAATAAACTTAACTTGTTTGGTAGAGTAAGGGAGATGAAAACGGGCAACCCTCGCCTTTTATCGCTCTTACCCTTACCCTAACCTCTAACTTGCCTTCAGTTGCACGTACCTCAATTGAAAATCACCAATCTCTTCAGAAAATACGAACAATCCGCACGCTCGCTATTTTCGCGATCGTTTTAGTGCGAGCAGTTCATCTGACCGATTGTTTGGCGATCTGAAACAGTTCGCTGTTTGAGTCCGGTGCTGCGATGCGCTAGGGGAGTCATCTCGCACTTTACCAGAGTAGCGCGGGAGTTTGAAAGCCCTGCATTTTCAGAGCAGGGATGAAAGCCAGGGCAGTGATGAATTGTGCCTTTGAGCAATGTCAACGACCACACGCTAATCGGAGTACCGATATAGCATGGGCTTGAAAAAGCTACGTTGACCGGCCAAGCGTCTTAACTGACTACGTTATCGGCAAGTGTTTAAGAACCTACCAGTGGATGCGAAGCTAGTTCACTGACGGCAGTCGCTTATGGGGGAAACCCCCTCTGGCCGCGCTGCCTCCTCTAGAACCGAAAAGTTAAACCGTTTTCAGGTAACAGAAACAGTGCTTTTTGGATAGTACCGACCGATAACATTGGCGAAGCTAACATCACGAGAAATCAGAAGAGACAAAACCATGTCTAACTACGTTTTCGTTATCGATACCAACCGTACGCCATTAAACCCATGTACTCCGGGTATGGCACGGTCATTACTCAAAGCAGGCAAAGCCGCCGTGTTTCGGCGCTACCCATTCACGATCGTACTTAAAAAGGAGGTGCAAGACACCCCAAAACCACTCACTCTCAAACTTGACCCTGGCAGTAAAACCACTGGCATTGCTTTGCTCAAAGACATCTTGCTGATTTGGGCAGATGCAAATTGCTGGGATACAGTAGCGGGAAAGGTGTTAAGTAATGCCACCGCAGCATTTTTAACCGCTTTCTGGGGGCAGCAAGTAACGAAGCACAAAGCGTCGCATTAGTGAAGAATTGATGCGGGTTTGTCCGTTCCCAGTCCAGAGCACTAAAAACTGACTCCCTTGTTTGGGATGCTTGTTAAAACAAGCTGAGTCGTTTTTCATTCCCCAGCGCTTGAGT
>JBOFTL010000211.1:0-8814 GCA_051652045.1 Microcoleus sp.
CCAAGGCAAAACAGTTAAAGGAACTTGGCAATTAGAAGTCCAAGATATGGCAGTTCGAGATGAGGGTCAATTAGTCAAATTTGGGATTGAACTATTTTTTGTTTAATCTATGGTTCGTAGTGCGGACTTCAGTCCGCAATTTTAAAGGACTGAAGTCCTTACTACGAACTTTAAGGACTAAAGTCTAATGGCACTGAAAAAGTTGGGATCTGCGGTTGAAAAACAACGATCTTACAAAGGTTTGAGCTGGGTGGTTTGTGAAATTTCAGTGCCATTGGACTAAAGTCCTTACTACGAACCTTCATTTTGAAGTGCGTAAGTCTCGCCTGCTGTTATTTCTGCGAATTTTCCCCACTAACCTTGGGGATTTCCACTATCGGTGCATTTACCCCAAGCATCAAATCGTTGGGATTAACAATTTCAACCACAGGTTCGTTCAAAGCTACGATTAAACCCTCAGAATCAGCAGGCACGGGCGATCGAGCAAATTGGGGGGCAAACAATTGGCGGCCGCCTGCGAAACCAGACACCGCAGCCACAAACAAAGCTGCAACGGCACATCCACCCCAAACCAATTTTTTGCGTTGCGATTTTTGTTCGACCTTCTTTATTACCTTTGCCGCCAAATCTCTTGCGGATTGTTCTGAAGGCGGTACGGGGATCGATCGAAAACCCTGCTGCATACTTAAAAGTCGCGAGTACAAACGCTGCGTCACAGGGTCATTTTCCAGCCATTCCTCAACTTGTCGGCTTTCTGCCGCCGTTACTTCACCGTCAAGATAGGCACTCAGCAATTCAAAACGATCGCGCATCATAGTAGTTACGTTTCCCTGCGAAATATTATTATTAGTTTGATTTTCAGGCAGTGCATCTGTGACACCTTGCCGATCGGAATTTTTATCAGATTCAAAGTTATAGTTCATATGCCACACCACCTATTTCAATTGAGGAAAGTAAATCTTTGCTACAGCTTAATTTACTTATATTTACATACCCAAATTTTGAGATTCAAAGAACTTTTACCCAATTTGCTTTGCTCAACTCTAAAGTAGCTAAATTAATTGCCATCTAGATATTTTTGCAATTGCAACTGCAATCTTTGGCGGGCTCTAGCAATTCTCGACTTGACAGTTCCGAGAGAGACTCCGGTCATTTCGGCTATTTCCTCATAGGCCAAACCTTCAATTTCTCTCAACACAATTGTCGTGCGGAATACTTCCGGCAAATCCGCGATCGCCTCCCGCAATTGGTCGTAAAATTCTCTAGTGGTCAAGTCTTCTTCCGGTCCCGGACTGTCGGCAGGGATTTCCCAATCGATTTCTCCATCTTCCAGAGAACGGGGTACGTCCAGCGACAGCGGAGTTCGCACCCGCTTCCGCTTCCGCAACTCGTCGTAAAACAAATTTGTCGCAATCCGACTCAGCCAACCCCGAAATTTAACAGGCTCTTGCAACCGTTGGATATTGCGGTAGACTCGAATCCAGACTTCCTGGGCCAAGTCGGCCCGGTCTTGCCAATCTGGTGCCAAGTGATAGAGAACCCTATCTACATGGGACTGATACCGACTCAGAAGTTCTGCAAAAGCATTTGCTTCAGGTCGATTACCTTCCTGACACCGCAGCACTAAATCATAATTAGAGAGTTTTTCTGGAGGCAATTGCACTCTTTGAACGGTCGCCACAACCGCAGACCAGGACATAGAAATAAACTCGCTCATCGTTGGAATAGGCTCATCGAACATTCCACGATTTTTGACGATACCCCATAATATAAGTTCCCAAGCGGTCTGTCGAGATTCGACTTTAACGGGGGTTTTTCAGGAAAATCCTGCGTCCCTACAACAGTTAAGGTTTGTCGGTAAAGATGCAGTTTGTTGGCCCTTACTTAATGACCTGCCACTTCGCAAGCTCCAATACTAACCCAACTGCTAGAACCGTCAGCCCAATGTTCTTTTTTCCAAATCGGTGCGTTGTGCTTGAGGGTGTCGATGGCGTACTGACAAGCTGCAAAGGCTTCGCCCCGGTGGGGACAACCCACAGCCACCAACACGCTGATTTCTCCCACCTGCAAGCGTCCGATGCGGTGGTGGATGACAACCCGATTGACATCCGGCCACTGACGGCGGATTTCGCTAGCTATTTGCTGGAATACTCGCACCGCCATCGGTTCGTAGGCTTGGTATTCCAGAGCAACTACAGGTTTACCTTCAGTTCGATCGCGCACTGTACCGCTCATCACTACCACGGCTCCGTTAGCCCGATCGTCTGCCAAACTGTAGATTTCTTCCAGAGATAGAGGAGCTATGGTAATCGCGAAGCTGTCTCGAACATTCTGTTGGGGGATAGAGTCGATCGCAAGAGCAGTGCCGGGATTCATCAGGTTCAAATAGTTGGGGGGACTTAATTTTAATATTGACACAACGTCAATTTCCTACCCATCGATCGGGCGGCTAGATCGCCCAGTCAGGATGCACATCTCGACCGCAACATCTCGATCGCTCAATTGTTAAGATTTACCGATCGAAAACGCTGCTGCTTGACTTTCCTCAAGTAAAGAGCGAGGGGTCAAACCCATCGAATTGCTGTCAGTCCCACTGTAACTTATCGATCGGTAAGTCGCCCCGATCGAGCGTCTCATTTATCCTGCCCAAAAGCCCTTTCACAGCACAAACTATTACTTACTTCCATTTTTCACGATACAGTTACTCCTGCGGGTATTATCTTGCTGGCAGACATCCCACAAGCTATCTAGCAAAAGATGTAAACTTTATTTATTTTTTTTGCCGGAAACCAGCTTCAATGACATGATATATCTGTGCAGAGTTCAGGAAAAATGGCTAAAATTTGGCAAAACTCAAGACATTCAAACCCCTAACTCTCATAACTTGAGATCGGAGGATTGAAATTTGTGCCCGACATCAAGCCAACCTGTTGTGCCAGCACATCGGGAAAAACTCAAAACATAAATACCGTGAGGTACACAGAAATTAAAGCTTGAGGAAGGGGCCTAAAGTCTAGGAATGCTTCGTAAGACCATTAGTAGTACCAAAAAAAACTAATGGCAGAATCAGCCCGAGGGTCATCGCACGCTGCTTAGCGGGCCGCGAAGGCAAACTGAACCTGCACTAGCCAATGTTGACCAAAATACAGAGAAAACAGAGGAAACTATGGAATCACTAGCATTGACTCACTCTTTTACTTCTTATGAATCTCCAGAGTCAGAGTTCCAACTCAAATCCCTTGACGAACTGGGCTTGAAAGTTCCTAATTCTGCATGGGTAGGCGTTGTAGGTATGGCTGTTGCTCTATCTGTTGTGAGTATGCCCGGTGAAGCCCAGGCAAGCTGCCACTACAAGCGCTGCGGTCATAAAAGCTATCACAGCTATGGTGAAGTTGTTACCAACGGAGGTCGATTGAATATTCGCAGCCGACCGAGCCGCTGTTCTCATGTAATTGGCAAATTATATGATGGAGATCACATCAAATTGACCGGTCGTTACAAAAATGGCTGGGCTCAACTCAAAGGTGGTGGCTGGGTATCTACTGCGTGGCTCCACTAACTCCTAGCTGAAGCACTTTAACCGAATATTGCAAGAATTCCCCATCCTTCTTAAGGTAGGGTAGTTCATACTTGCATAAAAAGTGTTAATCGTTACTCGGTCAGACCGGGTAACGATTATTTGCGTTGCACTACTAACATTAGGAATCCCCAAACCGTCACGCCGGGGAAAATGTCAAAAAAATGCACTGAAAACACTGTCACGAACTCAATCAAGTGCCGATCGAATTTACTTGAAAATAGCTGTTTGTTGGCTAAGCTTTACCGCCTGCGATCAAGTAAAGTAAAGCCATCCGTACAGCTACCCCGCTAGTAACTTGCTGAGAAATTAAACTAAATTGGGGATCGTCCATCAGATCGGAACTAATTTCGACACCTCGATTAACCGGACCGGGGTGCAACACCTTCACATCCGGCTTGCAGAGTTTGAGTCGATCGCGCGCAATCCCGTACAAAGCATGATATTCGCGCAAACTCGGCAGCAAATGCTGGCTCATCCTTTCCTTTTGCAGGCGCAAAGTCATCACAAAATCAGCATCGACCAAAGCAGGTTCCAGATCCCAATGCAAAAATAGCTTACCGGCCCTACCCCTACCGCACTCAGCAAAAAACTGCGGCAGCAATGTCGGCGGTCCAGCTAAATGAACCTCTGCCCCTGCAGCCGTTAAACTCCAAATATTTGACCGAGCCACCCGTGAATGTAAAATATCTCCAACCACAGCAATTTTTTTATCAGCTAACAGTTCCAGTCGCGGATTGGTCGCATCTAACAAAGAGCAAATAGTAAACAAATCCAGCAAACCCTGAGACGGATGTTCGTGCTGACCGTCACCAGCGTTGAGAACGCTGACTCTCGATCCCAAGCGATCCATTTCCGAGGCGATGGCATCAGGAACCCCAGCCTGTTGGTGTCGGATCACCATCAGATCCGTTCCCATCGCCAGATAAGTTTTAGCAGTATCCAAAATCGTCTCCCCCTTAGTCAGAGAAGAACTGCCAGGGGTAAAATTTAGCGTGTCTGCAGACAGCCGCTTCGCCGCCAACTCAAAACTATTGCGAGTCCGAGTCGAAGGTTCAAAAAATAAATTCGCTACTACTTGACCTTGCAAAGCTGGCACTTTCTTGGTACGGCGACCGAGCACCTCCCGAAAACTTGCCGCTGTTTGCAGCACAGTACCGTATTCATCGGGAGTAAAATCAGCCAGAGTCAGAATGTGGCGGCGAGTCCAAGTCATAGAGTTATTGCGAAAATTGTCACCTCGAACAGTATCCAATAATTTTTGACGCAGACAACTGAGCGATCGCGTAGCAGATGGAAGCGCGTCGCGAAAGCCAAAACTCCGCGATCGAGTTGACGGCTTTTTATGGAGTCAGTGCTGCCAATCCTGTAGTATAATCTAGAAAAGTCGGGATGGGGCATTGCCGCGACTCTAAATAGACAGGTCGGGAGATTCAGACTACTTTTGGTAGCATCACCCGTCACAAATGTCAAAAATCACCGCATTTTGATGACCGCATTTTTATGACGGTGATGGTTTCAAGTAGCTGCAGTATGCAGCCCGCTAACCGCATCCAGCCTCGCGCATTGCAGTATCGCCAAGAATCAGTATTGCTAACAGCCACAAGCTAACGTGCAGCATACCAGCGATTTCAACTTCGCTGAACATTAGCATCTGCCAAAAGTAGGAAAGATTTAGAGGACGCACGACAGTCTTAACTTATGTATTTGTTAGGGTTTGTTAACCAAAAAGTAGCGGTGCAAACCACTTCCCGCTGATTCTTGGGGTGTAGGGTTACTTCACAGATGATTAATTCTTTGAACTGAGTCCCGATTATTCAGTCCTGCTTATAAGCCCTTGCCAAAACCAACCATGTTAAGATACAAGTTGAATATGTAGCTTCCCGATGAAAACCTACAGGTATCTTAGCGAGACTGTTCTTGGCGAAACTGCGGTAATAAAGTGAAAGCTGGGAAGTTGTGATTGCAAAAGATTTAAACAATTCAAGAGGTATTATGAGCCAGCAGGTTATACAACAGCCGATGGTTAAGTTCCAGCGTCAGGTGCATTCTCTTGTCACGTCCAATATCATCAAGCCGACAGATAGCATTTGGAAAATTGCTTTGCTGTACGGCGATGAATGGCCGTACTGGAAACAGCAATTGCTGGAGTTTGACTTTTCCATGCAAGACCCCGTGAGTGAGTTACTCGCTGTCGAGGCTTGGGATGAGGAGTAGAAGGACGCAGAACATAATGAGGATGAGGAAGATGCCAATCTTAAACGGTTGGTCGCTCACAGTTGACGGCAAGGTTTTCAAGACAGGTGTCAAAAGCTGGGAATAACAGACCCTCGATCGGTGGTAAGAAAGGAAGACTTGGGTGTTATAAAAAAAGGATTGGATCGTCGTTGCAGTAGTGGATGGGATTGGAGAGAAAAATTTTTAGTTCCTAGCTTATTTTTCACTCATTCTTTCTCTTTGTTTTTAATTTTTCCTTCCTTCTTCCTTCTTCCTTCTTCCTTCTTTCTTCTTCCTTCTTAAAAACAAGCTGCTAGAGCTCGAGCTAATTGTTTGGCAGTTTGAAAGCGATCCCTGGGCTTAGCTGCCGTGGTTCGCAAAATAATTTCCCGCAATTTCGAGTCGATCGTCGGGATATTTTCCAGATTAAAGCCGTAGCCCTTCGCTAATTTACCGTAAAACTTTTGAGGAGACTGGGCCGTCAATAAAAATATTAAAGTAGGTCCGATCGCGTATAAATCCGATTGAGGGAGGGGCTGTCCCCGATCCTGTTCCGGTGCCGTGTAGCCTTCAACGCCGATGCGAGTGCCGGGAGGAGTTCCGATTTCTTTAACGGCACCAAAATCAATCACGGCAATACTGTTATCTCGGTGCTTTACTAACAAATTAGCAGGCTTAATATCCCGGTGGACGATCGGGGGTTTTTGAGAATGAATGTACTCCAAAACATCTAAAGTTTGAATCATCCATTCGATCGCCTGTTGGGGAGTAACGGGTCCGCGGTTGTAGATGCGTTTTTCCAAATCTTCACCGTGGAGCATTTCCATAACTAAATATTTTTTACCCCCTTCCACAAAAAAGTCAAAAAACTGAGGAATTCCCGGATGGTGGAGCAATTTGAGAGTTTTGGCTTCCCGTTCAAATAGTTCTTGAGCCTTGACAATTTGAGCCATGTCAGCATTCATTTCTTTGAGAACTACCAGAGATGCTGCCGGCGAACTTCCCGGTTGTTGGGCTTTAGCCTTATTGCGATCCCAGGCTAAAGTCGTCGTTCCCATACCCCCTTGACCCAAAGTTCGCAGCACTTGGTAGTGCCGCACGGTGCGATCGACTTTAATCGGTTCGCCGCAGTGGATGCAAAACAAATTCCCCTGGGGATTTCCAGCGTGATAGCAACGCGGGACGGGACCGCTTGCTGGAGAGTTACTCTCAATTTTGCCACCGACTTCGAGAGTCGTAATTTGAAAATGCAAAGTCGGGCCGCCTCGGGCTAATTGGATTCGCGAACCATCGGAGATCCACCCTTGAGATAGCAGCATACCGTTAACAAAAGTACCGTTGGTTCCGTGATTGACAAAATACCAATTACTCGACGGACCGCCCTTAACTCTTTGCAGTTCGAGGTGCTGCCGCGATACTAAAGCGTTGGGGATCACAACGTGATTTTCTGGAGAACGACCGATACGCACAATGGGCTCGCTTTCAAAGCTCCATTGTTGCAGGGGGGCTTGTTGTTCGGGATCGGCGGGATCTAAAAGTGTCAGCAGCATTGTCGGTGGATGTGGTTGGGTTCCCCGATCTGGTTGTGAGAATTGGCCGGAATTTACCAGTTGGGGGATCTAGGGATTGTGATAATTAGAAATTTAAATTTACCTATCAAATTCAGTCGTGAGTTTCACGAGAACTTGAAAAGATCCCGATTAAATTCAAGGTTCATAAACTTTAAATTCTCAATAGTTTGTTGGTAACAATTATCTGCCAGATTTTTGCCGGAGCGATCGAGCCTAAAAAACAGTCGATCGACTTAACAATTGAAAGTACCAACAATAAATACAAACAAGTGGCAAACCAGAGCTAAAATTTTACGTAAATTTGCGGTAACACCAGGTTGCGATTTACACGCAGCACTGTAAGTAGTTAGGTCAGGCAGTGTCCGCAATGCGAACCACACTTTGAGTGCGATCGAGTATCAAAACCGCTGTCGCATAGCGCGCTCGACTGCCTTACTTCATTTTATACCAGTTCTCTAAAAGTCTACTACAATGTTCGTCTAGGAATTGAATGAGATAAACACTAGCTACTGTTGCACGATTTTGGAAAATGGTATTAGCTTAAATTTTATTCAATAGGTTAAATATCTCTGTAGATAAACGCTCTTTGATTTACGATCGATCCACTCCCTCGATCGTAAGTTTTTGCCGAGCAAATTCTCAGAACAAAATCTAAAAATTAAAGCTACGGATACTCGATCGTTCCCCATAGCACTTACGCTCGCCAACCCGATCGATCCGAAAAATATAGCATTTTTTTCTACAATGTCGATCGACCGTCGATTAGTTTATATCCCAGTCAATCGGTCGGACACAAGCTCATCTACCAATCGCAAATCTAAAATCGCAAATCTAAAATCGAGCCGGCCCCACCTGCGCCCGAATCACAATTGCCGTGATATTGTCGTGACCGTTGCGTTTGTTGCCCAGTTCGATCAAATCGGCAACTCCCTGTTCCAAATTAGCTTGCGGGTGGAACAGGGGTTCGAGGTCAGTCCGCCAGTGAGTTTCTAACACATCATTATCTGTCAAACCATCAGAAGCCAAAATCAACAAAGTGTCTTCGCACAAATCTAAAAACTGCAAGTCCGGCTTGATAAAATTGCTATCTCGCGGGCCGAGGGCTTGAGTTAGTTGATAGGCATCGGGACGGGAATAAGCAGTTTCCGGGTCAATCCCGCGCTTAATTTCCCGCTGCCCTACTTCGTGATCCGAGGTGATTTTTTCCAGGGGTTGTCCCTTTCTCAGTCGGTAGAGGCGGCTGTCACCGACATGGGCAACGGCAACTTTGGTGTCTTGAACTAAAACTGCCACAAGAGTTGTGCCCATGCGGGCGCTGCCAGAACGGCGGTCTTTTTGATTGATTTCAAAGATAGCTTTATTGGCAATCCGCACCCCCTCGCGGATGGTATCTGCGGGAGGAAGTTGATTTTCCCAACTGTTTTGAAAGAATTCTTTGAGGGTTTCAGC
>JBOFTL010000212.1:0-7704 GCA_051652045.1 Microcoleus sp.
GGTGTGTTCATAGAGGTAGTTGGTTGGGCGATCGGGTTTCAGACTATTATTGCAAGTATGTATTGTGACTAGGCGGGCGATCGTTTTTTGCGAGCGTAGGGTAAGATAAGTTTCGGTATTGTAACAGAGCAATTAGCGCAGCACAATTTAGCAGCATCAGGAGCGATTCATAATGGACACCCAAGAATCAGAATTAATAGAGAAAATTCGTCAGCAATTTGACAATTCCCCTTATCCTAGAATTCCCCTAGAGAAATCGCCTAAGAATAACTATCAGACTCTCTATCTCCATAATTTGGTAACAGCTTACTACATAAGAAATCAGAAAGTCATAGAAACCGAAGGAAAAGTTATTTTAGATGCCGGCTGTGGCAGCGGGTACAAATCGTTAATTTTGGCAGAAGCCAATCCGGGAGCCAAAATTGTTGGCATCGATTTATCAGAAGAGTCTGTTAACCTAGCCCGAGAGCGCTTGCAATATCACGGCTTTGAAAATATTGAGTTTCATGCTCTGTCAATTGAGGAACTGCCTAGCTTAAACCAGCAGTTTGATTATATTAACAATGACGAGGTGCTTTATCTCTTGCCAGACCCCGTTGTCGGATTGCAAGCCATGAAATCGGTTTTAAAACCGGATGGAATTATTCGGACTAACCTGCACAGCTACATCCAGCGCAGTACCTTTTTGGACGTTCAAAAAGCATTTAAAGTTATGGGTTTAATGGATGAAAACCCACAAGAAATGGAAATAGGGTTAGCTAGAGAAATAATAAACTCCCTCAAGGATGATGTAGTTGTCAAGGCAAGATCGTGGATTCATACTGGTGAAAAAACAGATGAGTGGATGCTGGCTAACTATTTGCTGTTAGGGGATAAAGGTTATACTGTTCCTGAAGTTTTTGCATCGTTAAGAGAGGCTGATTTAGAATTTATTAGCATGGTAGATTGGCGGAGGTGGAACTTGACAGATTTGTTTAAGGAGTCAGATAACTTACCTGCTTTTTTGGCAATGAGCTTGCCAGGGATCTCTGTCGAAGAGCAGTTGCATCTGTTTGAATTGTTACACCCTGTCCACCGCCTGCTTGATTTTTGGTGCGGTCATCCCAACCAAGCTCAATCCTTAGTCCAAATTTCTGACTGGACTTTATCTGACTGGAAGCAAGCTAGGGTGCATCTGCATCCTCAGCTAAGGACACTGCAGCCTAGAGTAGACCTGATTGACTCCATTGCAAACCAAAAACCCTTTGAAATTAGCAGTTATATCACTTGGCCTACCTCAGTACCGATCGGGGTAGAGAGCGGTATGGCAGCTTGCTTGCTGCCTCTGTGGGAAGGAGCGCAGTCTGTGATATCCCTAGTGGATCGGTGGCTCAAGATCAGACCAGTAGACCCCATTACGCTAGATCCGGTCAGCCAAGAGAAGGCTTTTGAAGAAGTCAAGGAACTTTTAACTAACCTAGAAGCTTTTCTGTACGTGCTTTTGGATCGCGATTGAGCGTCACTCTGCGTTTTAGTCCTCACTGCTCAAAAAAAATTACCGGGGTGATATCAAAGAGAGCGATAGTGGGTAAGTTACATATAGGAGTTAGAAATCAAGCATCCCACCCCTCTAGGAGAAACAACCAATGAAAACTGAATTTAAAGCCAGATTCCTGCAACACCTCAATCAAAAAAGACAGGATAAGGGTTTTACCCTGATTGAGCTGTTGGTCGTAATCATCATCATCGGCATTCTGTCTGCCATTGCCTTGCCATCTTTCCTAAACCAAGCCAACAAAGCCAAGCAGTCAGAGGCTAAGCAGTACGCTGGTTCGATGAACCGGGCACAACAAGCATCATTTGCAGAAAACGGTCAATTTCTGGGTAAAGTTGAAGAGTTGGGGCTCGGTATCCGCACCCAAACTACAAATTACAAATACACTATCGAACCAGCAACTGTTGACAAAACTACTAGCACTGTAGGAAATCAAGCTTCATCCGAAGTTCAGTCACTCAAATCGTACATCGGAGTTGTGTCTCTAATTAAACAAGCTAACGCTACCGACAAAACTAGCACAGCTACATTGTGCGAGAAACAAGTTGCTGGTATTGGCACTCCAACGATAGCTGATGCCGTAGTCAGTTCTGACACCGAGTTAAGCTGCAAGAACGACGCTAACTATACTATAGTTGCGAAGTAGAAGTGGCATAAAACAGGAAGTTTTTTTCTGCAAACTTAGTTTCAACCTTTTTTGAGTAAGTGGGTAGTGTTCTGTTCCCTACCCATTTAAATTAGAAAAAAATCTTAGCGATGGCAGCCTAATAGTTTAGATACTAGAATAGCCATCTGAAATTTTATTAACTGAGCAGGTCAATTTGTACCAACAGAAAGCTTATACATATTTTATAGAAGGGAATTATAATCAGGCTGTAAAGCTGTACGAGGAGGCTATTGCAGCAGAACCGAATGTCAAGGTATATTACTGGCTTTTGGGTTTGGTGTTGCTGTTGCAGGGGCATGAGGCAGAAGCTCAGACGACTTGGTTGCTGGGCATAGCAGAGGGAGAACCGGAACAAGTTGAGCAATGGACAGCCGAACTGTTTAAGGTGCTAGAAACAGAAGCAGAGCGTCGGGAAGCTTTGTCGGACTACTCTGTTGCTTGGGCGCTGCGACAGCATTTGCGGGAAGTCAATCCCGAAGATGTTAACAATTTATTGCGTTCGATCGCTCTTTCTATCTACCTTGAGATTTTTACAGCAGACGAACTAACTTCTTATGGTTTAATAGAGATACTCCAGTTAGAGCCGGGGATAGAGGTAGATGCAGAGTTATTAATGCGAGTATTGCAAAGTGTTTTGAATTGCATTCCCGCACAGCCTACAGCTCTAAAGTTTGCAGAAGCTTGTCTGACTCATGTCTGTAAGCCTGAAGATTATATAAGCATTATAGTAGCAACTTCTGTTGAACTTGGCTACTTGTTAAGACTGCCTGCATCGGCAGTACGCTTCATTCAGTTGGGTTTGCGCTTAGATGCAGAGCATCCTGAGCTGCTGTACAACCTGGCTTGTTTATATCAGAATCTGGGTCTGTACGAGGAAGGGATAAACACAGCTAAGTTGTTCGAGTTGGTCGTTACTGATTCAGCCAATCAAGTTTACGCTCAACACTTGATTTTGCGAGGGTTAATGAGTGCAGGTGGACACTGGAAACAAGCTGTTTCGGTAATCGAGAAGCTGTTACAAAGGCTAGAGTTACTGATCGCAGAACAGCCAAGAGATATTGGATCGACTACAGTTAACAAGCTATTTGTAACCAGTTTCTTTTTTCCATACTTTCAGGATAATCCCCAGCATGACAGACAAATTCGCAACCAATTGTCTCAGTTATGCCAAGCTAATATTGAAATTTATGCCAGAGAACAGATAGAACGCTGCCGAAAGCAACATTTAGGACGTAGAAGTAATAGCGTTTATGCTCAGCCTTTAAAGATTGGCTATCTATCTCATTGCCTAAGGCGGCATTCTGTGGGCTGGCTAGCCCGATGGCTATTTCAGTACCACGATCGCGATCGCTTTCAAATTCACGGTTATTTTATCAATTATAAAGAGAAAACTCACTTTTTAGAAGAATGGTATGCAAATCAGGTTGACAAAGCTTACAATTGCGGTCTATCAGCGGTCAATATTGCTGAACAAATAGCTAAAGATCGAATAGATATTTTAATCGATATTGACAGCATTACTTTAGATATTAATTGTGAAGTTTTGGCGATGAAACCTGCGCCCGTTCAAGCTACGTGGCTGGGTTGGGATGCTTCGGGATTACCTACTATTGACTACTTTATTGCCGATCCCTACGTGCTGCCAGAATCGGCACAGGATTATTACAGTGAAAAAATCTGGCGCTTGCCACAAACTTATATTGCTGTAAATGGTTTTGAGGTAGGGATACCAAGTTTGCGTCGAGATATGTTGAACATCGACAGTGAAGCTATTGTATATCTGAGTAATCAGATCGGTTACAAACGACATCTCGATACAGCGCGATTGCAGATGAAAATTTTAAAAGAAGTCCCGAACAGTTACTTTCTAATCAAAGGGGTAGCAGATGAACAATCGATTCAAAAGTTCTTTAACCAGTTAGCTGAAGAAGAAGGTTTGGAAGGCGATCGCCTGCGATTTTTGCCAACAGTTACTTCAGAGGAAGTTCACCGAGCTAACCTAGATATTGCGGATGTAGTTCTGGATACTTATCCCTATAACGGAGCCACAACCACTCTAGAAACTCTTTGGATGTGCATTCCCTTGGTGACGCGAGTCGGGCAACAGTTTGCAGCTCGCAACAGCTACACTATGATGATGAATGCGGGGGTGACAGAGGGTATTGCTTGGACTGATGAAGAATATTTGGAATGGGGAATTCGCTTAGGTAAAGATGCAGCTTTGCGGCAACAAATTTCGTGGAAACTGCGGCAGTCAAGGCAAACTGCTCCGCTTTGGAATGCCCAGAAGTTTACTGGCGAAATGGAAAAAGCCTACGAGCAAATGTGGCAGAGGTATCTCCAAAGCTAGCATTATTAAGCCATACTTTGAAACGAGTCAAGATCGCAGTCGGTAATATAATCCCGAATTCTGGCAACGATAGGCAGGGAACCTAGTCCATGCTTGGCTAGCTCTGGAAATTGAGCTAAGCTCTCAATGATATTGTTGGCAAAGTTATATTTGGGGTTATGGCCGTGTTGCAAGGTCAGATATTCCAATAATTCTAAAGCGTAGTCCGGGAAATTCATAATATCGGCTATGCAAGCCAATTTAAGAATATTGTCAGGTGTTGTCATATTTTGATTGATGTCTTCTCCAATTAAATCGCGGAAGTAAAACGCATCTCCCCACAGTAATTGTCCGCTGCGAACTGTTGAACTAATAGGAGAATAGCTGCGGACACGAGTAGCACCTGTTAGATCGAATAGTGTAAAACCTTGGTTCCGGAGATAAACATCTACATCGGCAAACAAAGGTTGATTTAAGTATAAATTTGAAAATGATACTTCAACTTGAACAGCTAGAATACTTCGGTTTAAAATTTCTGTAGCACCTTCTAATACCAAAAGTTCCGCACCTTGAACATCAATTTGTAAAAAATCAATTTGGTCAATTCCTTCCGTTTGACAAAAGTCGTCTAAAGTCGCAGTTTCAAGTTCTACTGTAAAATCCAATTTCACTAACTCTGGCAGTTGGGCAAACCGCTTCAAGTAAGGTTCATTCGGTGGATAAAGCGAACTGCACATGGGATGTTGCGTGACATAAAGTGTAGATTCACCTACAGATTTTGCTAAGGCTAGAGGAATATGTTTTTCAGTCCAATTGACTTGTCGTGCTTCAATGTCAGCATTGGCGGCTTCGCAAGCATCTGCATCTGCATCAAAACCGTAGATAGTCAGCCGAGGTGCAAAAATATTCCATCCCTGGCTGCCATAATCATCTTGGCTTGTTAATTTACGACAGCCAACATTACAAACTGTCATGTTAATTTGTTCTAAATGACCGCTTTTCTTTAAGCTTTCCATAAAAAATGTCATAATCAAAGTATCCTCTTCTTTTTCCAAAACAGCTTATTCTTGAGTTAGGTAACTTTGATTTGGGGGTAAAGCGATTATATTCATGTTTCCCTGCAACTCCTCGGCGGAATTTACAGGAATTAGGTTCTGCAAGTAAGGTTGATATCGGAATAATCGATATCCTTTCCCTCTCAGGTAGTCAGCAACAGGTAAATTGCTGTCTTTAATTCCCGCAGCGATATTTTCATACATAATCACCGGAGCCAATTCAGATAAGATTCTGTCGCTGCCTCTCAATACAGACAGTTCGTGCCCTTCCACATCTATTTTGAGGAAATCTACTCGGCTCAAGTTTTCTTGCTCAATCAAGCTGTCTAGAGTAAAGCAGGTGACTTCTTCAAAAGAGTCTGGCTGCATTTCTGCGACTGCTTCGCCAGTGGCGATTTTGTTTAATTCACTGGCAGGGGAAAGAGATAAGCGAACTGTTCCAGAGCGATCGCTGGCAGCACCGGCACAGACTTTCACCCAGTTTAGGTGATTTACTCTACAGGTTTCTTGCAAATAGCTAACGCAGCCAGAAAAAGGCTCTACTGCCAGCACGCGACCTTCAGAACCGACTCGGAGAGCTGCGCTAAAGGTGTAGACTCCTACATTAGCACCTACATCGATAACAGTCATGCCTGGTGCGATCGCACTACGCCAAAATTCCATTTCTTTTTCAAACCAGTCTTTTTCGGCAATCAATACGCTGCTGGTTATACAACCGTAAAACCTCGGTTCAACTGCTAATAAAAGTTGAGTTTCAAAAGGTACGTAAGTGAAGGGACTGTTAACTTCTAACTCAGTCCATCTCCACTCTAGAGAATTGGGATGCTGTCGGCCCAATTGTCGAGCAAAATTTAGCCATTCCTGGGCATATTCTATCTGCTCTAAATCTTTACAGGCGATGTAGAGAGCTTGCAGCACGGGTGCTGAATCCGAGAAAATTTGTTTGGCACGGTGCAAATACATGACTCCTTCCGATCGCTCGTTTAGCAGACTGTATACTCCGATTTTTAAATTTATGGAACCAGAATCTGGTAAAACTTGAGCAGTTAGGTGCAGCAGCCTCATCCCGAATTCGTTGTAAGAAATTATCTGCGATCGACCTAGTGCTTCAATTAACAATAAAATTGCTTGACTGCGAGCGTCTTCGGCTTGTAAAACTTGAGTTAACTGTTCTGTTTGGTAAGTCTTCAAACTGCTAGCAGTCGGCGGCAGATAAACAAGAGCTGGAGGAATTTTTTCTAGTAAGCCACCAGCAGACTGCTGAATATCAAGGGATACTAAAAAATGAAAAGCTTCTTTAATTGCTTCATCGGATTCTCCTGTCAGACCAAGAACTAGAGCAAAATGAGCTGCACAGAGTGGATGATTGTATAATTCTACTGCTCTCTTTAAGGCTTCTAAAGCTGTATTGATATATATTTCTTTGAGAGATGATTCCTGGCACTGCTCTGCTTCTATCAAGGTGACTACAGCAAAATTGTTTAAATCCGTCGCTGATACAGGCTCGTCCCAAGATGTATTTTCAAGACTTGAAGCTACGCGCGACAAGGTATCTAAATCGATAGTCGGACAGTTTCTTTGCAGGTATTCTAAGTAACAAATTGCAGGGGGTGTTTCGTTAATATTATTTTGTCTTTGAGAGACTCTAAGAAATAAACTTTCTGGTAAAATGAACTGCCAATCTCCTGTTTTTGATTGCACGGCTCGCTTACGGCTGAAGCTAGCGAGATCGCACCAGGGAAGGTTTTCTGCTTTTGCTGCTGCGATCGCCCGTTCATTTTCGTTTTCTAAGACAAGTCTAGCGTGGATGCGACTCAACAGCGCTTCCCGCTGTTTTTCCTCCTGTTGTCCTACAAAGGAAATTTCGGCACACTCAGTAACGTCCAAATCTTCTTCTATCAGCAGATTCATGGCGACACTGGATAAAATCAGATTTGCATCCTCGTCAGAAATGTTGTCAGTATCTACAAGTAATGCTATCTTCATTCGATCGGGGTGAAAGGCGATCGCACGGATAACTTGTGTCAATTGTTCGCAGATCGTTTCTTCTGATGCTAGCCAATTTGGAAAAATGATTAAATTGATTGACCGCAGCTTTAAAGGCAAGAATGCTGCATCT
>JBOFTL010000213.1:0-9337 GCA_051652045.1 Microcoleus sp.
ACAACTTCGGGAATTTCTGCTATCTGATTGACACTGAGATCAAGCTGTGTCAAATTAGACAATTTGCCCATAACTTCGGGAATTTCTGCTATCTGATTGAAACTGAGATCAAGCTGTGTCAAATTAGACAGTTGCCCCATAACTTCGGGAATCTTTACTATCTGATTGTTACCGAGGTAAATCTGTGTCAAATTAGACAATTCGCCCACGAATTCGGGAATTTCTGCTATTTGATTAAAATTGAGATAAAGCTGTGTCAAATTCGACAATTTGCCCACAACTTCAGAGATTTCTGCTATCTGGTTTCTACTGAGATCGAGCTGTGCTAAATTTGACAACTTGCCCACAGCTTCGGGGATTTCTGCTATCTGATTGCTACAGAGGTAAAGCTGTACCAAATTCGACAATTTGCCCACAAATTCGGGGATTTCTGATATCTGATTGAAATTGAGGTTAAGCTGTGCCAAATTCGACAATTTGCTCACAAATTCGGGAATTTCTGCTATCTGATTGCTTCTGAGGTAAAGCTTTGTCAAATTCGATAATTTGCCCACGAATTCGGGAATTTCTGCTATCTGATTGTTACTGAGGTCAATCTGTGTCAAGTTCGACAATTTGCCCACGAATTCGGGAATTTCTGCTATCTGATTGAAGCTGAGGTTAAGCCGTGTCAAATTCGACAGTTTACCCACAACTTCGGGAATTTCTGCTATCCGATTGAAGCTGAGTTCAAGCCGTGTCAAATTCGATAATTTGTCTACAAATTCTGGATTTTCTGCTATCTGTGAATCAACAATCTGCAAGCATCGCAATTTAGAGAATTTACCAATTATTTCAGAAATCTCTCGCAGTGCCATACCTGACAAAGAGAAAGTCCGAAGGTTCTCCAATTTGCCGAGGCTTTCAGGCAAAGATTCTATGGGATTTCCCCGCAGGTAAAAACCTTTTAAATATTGAAGCTTTTCGATTTCATCTGGCAAATATTTAAGCTGATTGTAACTCAGTTCTAGAGTTTCCAGTAGCTTAAGATTTTTAATTTGTGGGGGTACGATCGCAATTCCATTTTCCCGACATCCCAGATAAACAAGCTGATGTAGCTGAAAAATACAATCGGGCAGTTGGGTAAACTGATTTTGGGGTAAATGCAACGCTTTAAGATTCACCAGTTGACTCATTTCATCAGGCAAACTGGATAAGGCGTTAAAACCAAGTTGTAAAATTTTGAGATTGGTAAGCTTACCGATTTCAGGAGGCAATGCCGTCAAGTTGTTGCCCAAGCCTTCATATTCATCAATCCACTTCCCCAAAATCAAACGCTGAAGCTGCGTGCACTTGCCAATCTCCGGCGGCACTTCCTCCAACCCCAATCCCGCCAAATCCAATACTTTGGAGCCTTCTGAGGCGGCTTTTTCGATTAACTGCAACAAGTCCTCTCTCGTCATACCCTCGATCTCTCGGTAGTCTTCATTTTATTGTGACAGTATTTTTTGTTTGGTGGGGGGGAATTAGGAATCAGAATACAAGAGTGCCCAAGGTGTATCAAATTAAGCTGTCAGTCCACCGAGTTTTCTCGCCCACCCGACAGTCCGCCAGGGAATCAATTCCCTGTCTAATAGCGAAAGTCGTCTGAAGACGACTCATGAATTCTTCAGTCGTCTTCAGACGACTTTAGCTTTGAGGCAGGGGTTTTAACCCTTGCCGGACTATGGGTTGTACCAAGGATTGTTGCCGTGTCCAATTTTGCCCGCGCACCGCAATCTAAGAAACCGGGTTTTTTGGAGTTTTTGCGCTGTCACCAAGAATTCTCGCAAAAACCCGGTTTCTGGCCCCGGCACGGCAACTATAATAAAAGAGCAGTTAAAAGAGGACAGCCAATGGTAACGAGCCTGAATGTGAATACGGCCCTGCTGCAAGAGGCGATCGAACTGGAGCGAGAAATTGCGATCGAAACCCTAGTAGAAATCGCCTTGCGCGAATACATTCAGCGTCGCAAACAACCGCAGCATCTCGAACTTAGCTTTGGAGAATCTCTTGGTGCATTTCGAGAAAAATATCAACTGCACGAACTCGGTTTAAATCCTGATGAAATTTGGGGAGAAATTCGCGATCGAACTTTTGTAGGGCGCGAGGTCATCTTTGAATAATGACTCTGCGTTATTTACTCGATACTAACATTATTTCCGAGCCGGTTCGTCCTATTCCAAATGCCACTGTGATGACTAAACTAATTGAGGCAAAATCGACTGTGGCGATTGCCTCGATAGTTTGGCAGGAAGTTCTGCTAGGCTGCTATCGAATGCCAGATTCTAAGCGTCGCCGTGCGATCGAAGCCTATCTTCAGGAAGAAGTGAAAGTAAAATTACCAATTTTGCCTTATACCCAAGAAGCGGCTGAGTGGTTCGCTAAAGAGCGAGCAAGACTTATTCCGATCGGTCTTACACCGTCTTATGCTGATGGGCAAATTGCAGCGATCGCTAAAGTGAATAATCTGATTTTAGTAACACGAAATGTTGCTGACTATGCAAATTTTCAAGATTTGGCGATCGAAAACTGGTTTTCTTAAACTTCATTTATTTAATCATCTGACTGATGAGAAACAATAAGTTGTGTGGCATAAATTGGCGTAACATTCTCATCCATCAAATATTTAAGCGCCATTCTCAAGCACCCTGAATCGCAGTTTGCTTTCCCCGTTCTGCTTTCAATTTTCGCAATCTTTCCGCAGCGGGATGGGGATTTGCTGCTTGCAGCTTTCGCTGCTGGTGCGACCACTCCAACCAGTCTTGTATATATTGACTTACTGATTCCTTGTTTAGTAAATAATACAAAATAGTCGTGTAAACTTCTGCCAAAGTTAGAGATGGATAGAATTGCTGAATTTCTTCGGCGGTGCGTTCCCGATACAAATACTCATACAGCACAGTTTCAATCCCGATGCGATGTCCTTTAATCCTAATATCATCGGCTGCCAAGAAATCAAAATACTGATTCAGTTCCATATTTAAACTTCCTCTTTTAGCTATCTACTATTTATACTGATTATACAGTATTTTTTGTTTGGTGGGGAGTTGCGCGCATCGCGATCGCACAAACTTCGCGATCGGAGAAACCGGGTTTTTTGGAGTTTTTTCGCTGTGGCAAAGTTGGCTCGTAAAAACCCGGTTTCGGGGCTGGGGTGCGATCGAAGAAAACAGGTTTTTTGGTACAGTGAATTTGTCGCGGGGGCAGGGTGAAGCATTTGGGTATAGGATTGAAGGCGAGAAATATGAATAGTCGCCCAAATGCTTCACCCCTACATTTTGTTGAATTGGTTTTGATGATGATTGGGAAATGTTTATTTTGGTGCGATGGCTGTCGCCTCGGCTATCGCCTACGCATTTTTGGTACGATCGAATAACTCGTAGGGATGAAGCATTTGGGCGACAGTTTATGTTAAAAATGCGATGTTTCATATCCAAATGCTTCATCCTGCCCAACGAAGGGTACTCAATCCCCATCTTCCCTGAGATCTTCCTGACGCGCGATCGCACAAACCTCGCGAGAAGAAACCGGGTTTTTTGGAGGTGTTTCGCGGAGGCAAAGTTAGTTCGCAAAAACCCGGTTTCGGGGCAGGAGTGCGATCGAAGAAAACAGGTTTTTTGGTACAGTGAATTTGTCGTAGGGGCAGGGTGAAGCATTTGGGTATAGGATTGAAGGCGAGAAATATGAATAGTCGCCCAAATGCTTCACCCCTACATTTTGTTGAATGGGTTTTGATGATGGTTGGGAAATATTTATTTTGGTTCGATCGCATTTTTGATTCGATCGAATAACTCGTAGTGATGAAGCATTTGGGCGACAGTTTATGTTAAAAATGCAATGTTTCAGATCCAAATGCTTCATCCTGCCCAACAGACAGAATCTCAACCCCAATCTTAGTATTCATCATCGAATAAACCATCAGAAATCAAAATTAATTCCTCATGATAAATCTCGATGCGTAAATTCTTTTGCCTCATTCCCCACATAACTTGCTGCAATATGACCATCTCCAACAACTCGATATTTGTAGGTTACTAAACCTTCTAAACCGACTGGCCCGCGAGGCGGCATTTGCTGCGTGCTAATCCCCACTTCCGCACCGAATCCGTAGCGGAAACCGTCGGCAAATCGCGTCGAACAATTGTGATAAACTCCCGCTGCATCTACGCGATCTAAAAATGTTTCCGCTGCTTCGCTATCTTCAGTGACGATCGCATCCGTATGTCTCGAACCGTAAGTATTGATGTGATTAATTGCCTCTTCTGTTGAATCCACGATTTTGATTGCTAAAATCAAGTCGCTGTATTCGATCGACCAATCTTCCTCCGTGGCTGCAACAATATTTTGCAGGATTTTGCGAGTCTTTTCATCTCCCCGCAGTTCGACTTTTTTATCCTGCAAAGCTGCGGCTGCGGCGGGCAAGAATTTAGGGGCAATATCTTTGTGAACTAACAAGGTTTCGATCGCGTTGCAGGCCGCTGGATACTGGGTTTTAGCATCAACTGCAATCTCTACTGCTTTGTTAATATCCGCTGCTTTGTCGGCGTACAAATGACAGATGCCGTCGGCGTGTCCTAACACGGGAATTCGGGTATTTTCCTGCACGAAACGCACGAAGGAATTAGAACCTCTGGGAATAATTAAATCTACATAGCCGTCCATTTTCAGGAGTTCGATCGTTTCTTCCCGCGTAGTTAGCAACTGCACGGCTGCGGGATTGACTGCGGTTTCTGCTAATGCTTGATGGATGACTTGTGTCAAGATTTCGCAGGAACGAACTGCTTCTTTGCCGCCTTTCAAAATCACGCCGTTTCCCGATTTTAATGCCAAGGATACTATCTGAATTAAAGCTTCAGGACGCGCTTCAAAAATAATCCCTAAAACGCCCAAAGGACAGGTAACGCGCTTCAGAATCAATCCTGCATCTAATTCGCGGTGAATTTGCACGGTGCCGATCGGATCTGGAAGTTTTGCTACATCCCGCACACCCGCGATCGCGCTGTTCAATTTAGATTCATCTAACTTCAGGCGATCGTACAGCGGTTTGGCAATTCCATCAACCTCAGCCGCCGCGTGATCGGCCGCATTTGCTGCCAAAATCTCCGGCGCAGCAGCTTCCAAAGCCTTAGCAACAGCTTCTATAGCTTGATTTTTAGCATCAGCAGACAAGACTGCTAACTTACTAGCAGCTTGGCGAGTTTCTCTAGCAATTTGTGCGATCGACATCATAGCAAATTTTAAGTATTTTGACCTGTGGCTTGTGAGTTAAAATTTCAAATTAAAATTTCACAAATAAATTTAAAAGCAATTTTAACCCCGCACTTTCAATCTTAACAATTCTCGAACAAATTATATATTTTTGTTGAGAACCCTGACAGCAATCTGCAATTACAGGCTAGAACAGAGAAGTATCTATAAAATTGGCACGCTCATTTCCATTTGTCAATCACCTTTGGAGATTGTTATGTCATCTCAATCACCTTTACACAAGGCAGGGCGCTCTCCTAAAGCCGGCGTAAAACTGGCACAATCAACAGGTGGCAATCTCGCCTTAGCTTCCGGCGTTACCATCATCATGTTATTTGGGATGGTGTTGGCGCTATCATTAGCTGCAATTTTTATTATGGGAAGTACCGATCCAGTTACCGGATTGGCGATCGCAATTTCCATAACTCTGGTTTTTAACATAGCTGCTTTTTTCCTATCACCTTACTTGATGGATTTAACCCAGAATTGGCTGTACAAAACTCGCTGGGTTTCCCTCGCAGAAATTAAAAGTCAAAATCCTGAAACAGCGCGGGTAATTGAGAAAGTTTGCCAGCAGAAAAAACTGGTTCAGCCGCGCTTAGGAATTATCGATGATGAAAACCCTACTGCTTTTACTTACGGTTCCTTACCTAACAGCGCGCGTTTAGTTGTCAGTCAAGGACTTTTCACCTATTTAGACGATGATGAAGTTGCCGTCGTTTACGCCCACGAACTCGGTCACATCGTGCATTGGGATTTTGCAGTAATGACCTTAGCTTCGACTTTAGTGCAGATTACTTACTTAATTTATACTACTGCTCGCAGCTTCAGTCGCAGGGGTGGAGAAAAAGCAAAAGATGCAGCGGGAAGCGTCGCTGCTGTCGCTTATTTATTCTACATTGCCGGTACTTATTTACTGCTGTATTTGTCGCGCACTCGCGAATATTTTGCCGATCGATTTGCGGCCGAAACTACTGGCAATCCCAATGCTTTATCTCGCGCTTTGGTAAAAATTGCTTACGGTATTTTGGAAGAAGGACAAAGGGCGACGGAACCGAGTCGCTTGTTAGAAGGAACTCGCGCTTTAGGGATTTACGATGCCAAAGCTGCCACATCTACCGGTACAGCTTATCGAATTGCTTCGGAACCGGAAAAAATTGGGCGAGTGTTTCTGTGGGATATGTTCAACCCTTGGGGTTGGTGGATGGAGTTAAATTCAACTCACCCACTGACGGGAAAACGAGTTCGCGCTTTGAGCAATTATGCGGAACAATTGGGGTTAGATGTTGAGTTCGATATGGGCAGAATTGTCGGCGAAGGTCGCAATTTAAGCAAGCGAAAACTGTACGGAAACTTTCTGTTCGATTTGCTGCTTTACAGTGCAGAAATGCTCGGTTTAGCGGTGGGTTTTGCAGTGGCAATTTCCATGTATGCCGTGAATCCGATGATGTGGGTTGCCTGTCCTTTAATCGGTTTGGGTGTGGGAATTTTGCTCAAAGCTTTGGTGATGTTCCCGAATTACGCAGCAGCAAAAGAGTGCGATGTATTAACCTTAATGTCCGATCCTTATGCCAGTCCATTGCGGGGTCAACCTGCGAAACTTGAAGGCGAATTGATCGGTCGGGGTGATGCGGGTTACGTATTCGGTTCCGATTTAAAATTGCAAGATAAAACGGGGATGATATATCTCCATTATGCTTCTCGTTTTGGGCCGATCGGGAATTTTTTGTTTGGCATGAAACGGGTAAAAAGTTTGCTGGGAATGAATGTTAATGCTTTGGGTTGGTTCCGCCGGGGTGTCGCACCTTGGATGGATTTGATTCAGCTTGAAAGCGATAGCGGTACGACGGTTCACAGCTATCACCGTTTCTGGTCTTTTGTGATGGGAATTGGGTCGATCGCGCTTGGTATTGCATCGCTATTTGTCAGACTTCCAGCTTGAAATTTAGTCGATCTAGTCGATTTAATTGTATCGTTCGCACAAAGGTTCTGTGAAGCAGAATGAGTGGTGAACCTACCCCGAAAACGATCTGTAGGGTTCAAGGTAGAAGTCGGATAACGAGCGCAAGCATATTCGATTTTTACCTTGAAAGGGTTCGCCAAAAATATTGAATGCTGGCAAACAATCTTGTAAGTAGAAGAAAGAAGGAAGAGGGAAGAAGGAAGAAGGAAGAAAAGCGGGCTAGTAAGCTTTTGGGTGATATCGCCTCAAAAAATGTAGATTGCGAATTGTTCATTAAATTTGATATGATAGCAATTCATGCACTACAACAGATTTCCGCAAATTTGATACAGTGACGATCGATCGAGCCGCAAATTCGATCGCCCGAATTGAATAATTTCTCAAATTAGCTGAAAGTTCGATCGGCACTTTACCTCCCTAAATACACGATATCGCACTTTCCTCTTCTTTAACTTCCTCTACCATTAAAGCAAAATTGCGCAGATTTTTCATCACAAAATACTCGCCTTCTTTCTGCAAATCGCCGCAGCAAATCGCGGGAATTCTCTCCTGATAAGCTTTCAGTGCCAAAGTGCGATCGACTCCTTTGAGTTCGAGAGAGATTTTTCGCAGCTTGCTCACAACAAAACCCATCATCAGCACCTTAGCAACTTCTTCCCCTTCATCGAGATTGACTTTCACAACAAATCCTTGAATTTCCGTATTTTGTAAACAAGTAATTAAATCGCTTAAAATCTCTAATTGAGAACGCTTTTCTAACCGTTCTAACTCCTTGAGAGTATCACCTATCAACAAGCCGTAATCATCAAAATCTTGTCGGGTAGGCTGCTTGACCTCAAACAACTCACCTGAATCATCTTTTTTGTGCCAAACCCAAGTATATTCATAGAATAAGCCAACTTTTTCCCAGCAGTGTGCTTGCAAGTATTCTGCCAGTACACTTGGTTCGATAGTCTCGAACACTTTGCGATCGCGTACAGTGACTTTCACAGGAAACCTCCTTGACTAATGCGCTCCATCATGGATTCAAGAGCTTTTACAGTAAACAAATTGCTGCGGGGTAACTCAACAGTCACACTCTTGATATTTCCAGTAGCAGGCAACCCCCGCAGCGATACCCAGTAAGCACAAGATTTGAGCGACGTTTCTTGTTCGGACTGCTGTATCCAATCTGTTAGATTTTCCGGTACTACCACCACCACTAAGATGCGGGGAATCTGACAATTGATTCTCAAATCATTGTAATTTTTGAGAATCAGAGGATATCTTATACAGTCAGCGTTAAGTACATCCCTTGAAGTACATTTTAACTGTAAATCTAGCTGCGGGTAGGATACAGTCCCCTCAATTCTTCTAGCCTTGATTCGCAGATCTGTGCTATCATAATCATCTTCAGGTTGGTCTACCGAACAACCGGCCACTGCCGCCACAGCACGGACATAAGCTTTGCTAAATAATTCTTTGCGTTGGTTGAGTTCCATAGTACATTTTGCCGATCGTTTGCCCGTACAGGAAGAGTGCCTGTTAAATTTCACCAATATCTCATCAGAGCTTAGGAATTGCAAAATGTTGGAGATTGCGGCAAGCTTGATGCTGTGACGATCGATCGAGTCGCAAATTCGATCGCCCGAGTTGAAGAATTTCTCAAATTAGCTGAAAGTTCGATCGACACTTTACCGCTTCCCTACCTACGGGCGATCGAATCATGAGCGGGCTGACAGAATATCTCGTCTCGATCGCCGATATTTGTGAACCCGCTCTTTTGCTCTATTAATAACTAATAACTAATGACTAATTACCAATTACTAATGACTCATGACATAACTCATGACTAATGACTCATGACTAATGACTACTGACTACTGACTAATCATCAATTTGCCACCGCTCTTTGGTATAACCTTCATCCACAATCTTTTTCGGGCGCATCACCAAAATAACTTGACCCAAAATAGAAATATTCGGAGATGTTTCAAACCAAAACAATTCCAAATTTCCCCCATTATCGGCAATGAAATAATTGTCAGCATCCCACTGCCTTTGCGCTCGATCGACCACCACCAAAACTTCCTCAACTTTACCTTGCAGCGGCACCGGCAAACCATC
>JBOFTL010000214.1:0-11223 GCA_051652045.1 Microcoleus sp.
GCTGTTTTTACTGACGACTGTATCGATTTGATATTCTTGCAATAAATGCAGTTCGCTTTCCAGAGAAAACGGCCCTTTTGCTAATAACAAATTGCCAGAAGGAAGCTGAATTTCCGGTGCCGGAGGATCGATCGACCGCATTAAAAACCAAATATTATCCAAACCGGAAAATGCCCCTAATTCCTGCCTGCCGATCGTCAAAAATACCCGCTGCGATTGTTGGGATAATACCCTAACAGCGGCTGCGTGACTGTCAACTTCAATCCAGCGATCTCCTTCTATTTGCTGCCACGGCGGACGGACTAACATTAAATGCGGAATTTGACATTTAGCAGCAGCAACAGCAGCATTTAAAGAGATGCGATCGGCAAACGGATGAGTTGCATCAATTAATAGGTCGATCGAGCAATTTTGCAAATATTGAACTAATCCATCAGCACCCCCAAAACCGCCAATTCGCACCGCACCCGCCACCGTTGCAGGCTGCTGAGTGCGCCCAGCTAAGGAAGTTATCGCCTCAATTTCAGGGATTTGAGAAACTCGCGCCGCTAACCGTGCGGCATCGCCAGTTCCCCCTAAAATTAGCAAGCGTTTTTTCATTAAGAATTCAGTTGATAGTTGATAGTTGATAGTTTTTTTACGTAAGTCATATACCTGTAGGGGAGAAGCATTCGGGCGATAATTTTCGCAATAAATTTCAAGATTTATATCCGAATGCTTCGCCCCGGCTTTTACGCGATCGATACAAGCCCAAATAATATCAGTCGATAGTTGACAGTTTTTTAGTTGACAGTTGAAAGTTGACAGTTGCTCGATCGTTGTCAATTGTCCGTTGTCAATTGTCAATTACTAATTACCGATTTATGATGTCAACCCGCGCTGACGCTAGCCATTACCTACTATCAATTCTCCATTGCCTTCAATTACTTCACCAATTTCAAAAGCTTTAATTCCCTGAGATTCAAAGCATTTAATAGCGCGATCGCTCGCAGATCGATCGACCAACAACACGAACCCAATACCCATATTAAAAGTATGCAACATATCGATCGCACTCACCGAACCCGCCTCGGCAATCCACTCAAAAATCGGTAATTTATGCCAGCTATTCATGTCAATTTTCACTGATTGATTTGCGCCCAAACATCGAGGCAAATTTTCCGGCAAACCGCCACCCGTGATGTGTGCCATCCCGTGAATTTCTAAACCGCTACCCAGGGCTTCGATGACGGGTTTTACATAAATTACAGTCGGAGTTAACAGCACTTCTCCCAAACTTTTACCACCCAGTTTTTCCGGTTGGGAGTTCCAGTCAAAACCCTTTACTTCTGCAATTTTTCGCACTAAACTAAAACCGTTGCTGTGCACTCCCGAACTTGCCAGCCCAACCGCCACATCTCCTACCTTGACCTGCGAACCATCTAATAATTTACTCTTTTCGACAATTCCCACGCAAAAACCTGCCAAATCGTACTCTCCCGCTTGGTAGAAACCTGGCATTTCTGCTGTTTCGCCACCCAAAAGCGCGCAGCCCGATTGTTTGCAGCCCGCGGCAATGCCGGTAACGACAGCAGCTAACTGTTCGGAATTTAACTTGCCCGTTGCCAAATAATCGAGAAAAAATAGCGGTTGGGCCCCCGATGTCAGCACGTCGTTAACGCACATCGCTACCAAATCTATACCTACCGTATCGTGTCGATCGAGATTGTGAGCTAATTTCAACTTAGTTCCGACGCCATCAGTACCCGAAACCAAAATCGGTTCCTGGAAACCTGCCGGCAAACTGAACAAACCGCTAAATCCGCCGAGTCCCCCCAAAACCTCGGGGCGGTGGGTACTGTTAACTATATTGCGGATGCGCGAGACAAAAGCCCTTCCCGCCTCGACATCCACACCTGATTCTCGGTAGTCCATAAAATTTTGCTGCCTGGATTTTCACTTTTTATCATAAGCCTTGCGCAACCAGGTTTTTCTCTTTCCCAAAAAATAGGTAAACTTCTACAAAGTTTACTTCACATCGAAACAAACCCCGCAGTTCAAAAGAATGCAGGGTTTGTTTTTTAGTGTTTGTTTTTTAGACTTGTTTTTTGAACAAGATACAAGACAACATACCAGACGAACTCATAGGAGTTGTGAATTTTGAGTTACAAGTTTTAATTAAAAACTCATAACTCATCACTCATAACTCTCGGGGTCAGGGTAAAGGATAAAAATACATATCATCCCCAACACTTAACCATCAACACTCAGCCTCAACATTCAACCTTAACACTCAACCCTATACATTTAGACGACCGTTTGTGTATGCTTTATCTGTCTGCAACCTGCAACTTAAAATATGTCGCTTGAAAAGTGCAACCCAATTGCCAGACTGTTAAGATTAAATTAAATTTTTAATTGCTAGGCTGCTTGGGCTTCGAGCCAATCAAAAATTAAGTCTAACTGTTCCAGCGTCACCAAGCCGTACTGCCAAAGTACCACAGGCAATTGAGCGATATCATGTTCCGCGTGTCTGAGAGCAACTGCGATCGCAGAATTCGAGATCGCCAACTCTCCCCGTAAATAATTGACCAGTTTAGTTTCTAGCATCATTTTTACCGCCAGCTTGACGCGCTGTTGTCAACCTCTGCAACCGACCGGGCTAATTAGAGGTTGGATGCTTTCTATCTTCGGTTGATAGCCATTCATTTTGTGTGATATGCAGCTCACTAAACCTGTGATAAAATCTATAGATAAAAGCGATCGCCGTCACAAAATCTTGACTGCTAAAAATTAAGTTTTGCGATCGCTCTTAGACTCAAACCCGAGCTTAATATTCCTAAAGTCCTAGCTGAAGCTGAACTCCCGCACCCGTACCCGTGTCGGTTTGTTGTGGGGGCAAAGGATTTGCTTGGCGCTGGGCATCTGAAGGAGTAGTAATAAACTCTAAATCGCTATTAAGCTTGAGGCGAAATGTGTCATCCAAACGCCTCTGGCCTCTCGAAGAGTTGCCCGCCGTTTCTGATTCGCCCATAAAGTTTAGGTAATCAGAATCTACTGTCCTACTCTCAACACTTCTGAGAGAATCTCCTGATAAAGTTGTTTCCGAATTTTGGGCTACAGATTGCGGTATTTGTTGAGCCCGAACAGCAGGTGACAAACCGATTAAAATTGAACTCAGTCCTAAAGCAGTTCCAACAGCAGCGATAACTGACTTCATAATGAATTCCTCCGCTAATTGCACCGTAATACTTGATATCTTACAAGAATAATTCAATAAAAGTTTATTTCCTCAAAATAATATCTCGATTACCCAGTTTTTAATTTTTTAACGTTGCGGCAGGTTGCAACAAGTGTATTTCCACTCCTCAATCCGCTTTCCGGACAGTTGCTTACCAGTCCTGAGTAATCAAAACAGTCCTGTTAACTCAGGTAAGATCGCCCATTTCCTTGCGGCAACTTCCCGCTGCCATAAAAATCCCTCGCCCCTATTCTCAAAACACGCGATCGTGCTAAAATCGCAGTGGCTATTGCTAAAAATTCAACGCTCGGAAATCAATTGCAGATTTTTAGCAGAAAATCGCAATTAAAAAAAAATTATCTCACCATCTGCTAGATGGGTGACAATCTACTAAAAGGTTGTAGCTTTACTAACAGCTACACAATACTTAACAAAATCTTACTCGTATTGTCATATCCGATCGCAACAATCTGAGTAAGTCATTTACAGCAGTCGCCAAAGCGGTTAGGAGGCGAGAGGAATGACAAAACCATTAATGTGAAATATTTTCCCTTAATAGTGCTGGTTGCCAGTTGCCTCTTGCCTGCTATATTTTTCGCAAGCTATAACTGCTTTAACTGATTGCAAACGATCGTTGACGAATTCACAGCAATAAGTGATAAATTTGAGATATTTTTAGCTATTTTGAGGCAGTTTGTTCGCGTCGTTACAGTCAAATTTGAGTAAGTTGTTATCAGCGGTTAGTAAAGCTTAGTGCCATCATGCTCATCAAATTTCTGACCGATAGAATTTTAAAAGCATTGGTAAAAGTGCCAATTCGCATTGTTCTCGTAGTACCTTTTGCCCTCCAGACCTTCGCTGCTGTGGGACTGACAGGATGGCTTTCACTGCGGAACGGGCAAAAAGCCGTCAACGATGTTGCAGAAAAATTGCGGGCAGAAGTCACCGCGCGCATCCAGCAACACATTAATAGTTACATCGAAACACCCCACCAAATCAATCAGCTCAATCTTGATGCCATCCGTCTCGGCATTTTGAACCCCCAAGATTCCGCGAGTTTGCAGCGTTATTTTTCCAAACAAATTAAAACCTTCGATCGAGTTAGCTACATTCAATTTGGTTCCGAACAGAAAGAATTTATTGGAGTCGAACGCCTCGACAGTGGCAAATTGCAAGTTCGGAAATCAGATAAATCTACCGACTATAACCTTCACAGTTATGCAGCATCCCAGTTTGGAGAAACATCAAAATTATTAAAAATTACTCCCAACTACGACCCCCGAGTGCGACCTTGGTACGTGCCTCCAGTAAAAGCCCGCAAGCCTGCATGGAGTAAAATTTATACTTATTTTGATTTTCCCAAACTAGCAATTACGGCCGGTCAATCAGTTTACAACGATCGCGGACAATTGCTCGGAGTCGTAGCTACCGATTTATTACTTTCCCACATCAATCACTTCTTGGACAGCCTCAAAATTGGCAAGTCCGGTCAAACTTTTATTATCGAAAGGTCGGGGGAATTAGTAGCAAATTCTACGCCCGAACAGCCATTTATTATCAGCAACGGCGTTCCGCAACGAATTGCAGCAACTCAAAGCAAAAACATTTTAATTCGATCGACCGCCAGCTATTTAACAGAACGCTTTGGTGATTTAAAACAAATTCGCAGCTCTACCCAATTAGATTTTACCATCGCCGGGAAACGCCAATTTCTGCAAGTAACGCCACTTGCCGACGGCCGCGGCCTCGACTGGCTGATTGTCGTGGCGGTTCCCGAAGCCGATTTTATGGAACAAATCAACGCTAACAACCGCTACACACTGCTGCTGTGTCTCGCTGCCTTAGTGCTGACAACATTTATCGGCTGTCAGACTTCGAGATGGATTGTCGTACCAATCCAGCGACTCAGCAAAGCAGCAGAGGCTTTATCGCGGGGAGAATGGGACGGGACAGCAGTAGATACGCGCTTATCAGCGTCTGCAGACAGGCAGGATGAAGTTGGTATATTGGCTCGCTCTTTTAATGTGATGGCCGATCAGTTAGAAGAATCATTTACCACTCTCGAAGAACGAGTAGAATCCGCAATTGCTGATAAAACTAAATTAATTGAATCTCTGAAAAAATCCCAACAAAAACTCGCCCTCCACCTGCATCAAACTCCTTTAGGTGCGATCGAATGGAATTTGAATTTTGAAGTAGCTGACTGGAATTTATCAGCAGAAAAAATTTTTGGTTACAGTCGCATGGAAGCCATAGGAAGAAACGGAGTAGACTTAATAGTTCCCGAAAATGCTAAAGAATTAGTCAAACAAATAGCTGTAGATTTGTTGTCCGATCGAGGGGGAATTACCAGCCTTAATGAGAATCTCAGAAAAGATGGTAAAATTATTCTTTGCCAATGGTACAATACAACTTTAGTTGATGCCAACGGCTGCATCATCGGGGTGGCATCGCTGGTGCAAGACGTAACGGAGTTTCACTCTGCTGTAGAGCAATTGCGCGCCAGTGAAGAGCGATTCCGACAGCTAGCAGAAAACATTCACGAGGTATTTTGGATTCGAGAACCCAACTCCCAACAGATAGTTTATGTGAGTCCGGCTTGCGAGAAAATTTGGAATTTGAGTTGCGAAAGTTTGTGTTCGGAATCGAAAGCTTTTTGGGAGGCAATTCATCCAGACGATCGCGATCGCATCAAAAATTCTTTTGTCAAACAGGTCCGGGGAGATTATGATGAAGAATACCGAGTAGTAGGTGTCGGAGGGTCAATTTGTTGGGTGCGCGATCGAGCTTTTCCAGTGCGCAACGACAAGGGAGAAATTTACCGCATTGTCGGCATTGCTGAAGACATCACCCAGCGCAAATTAGCAGAAGAATTTCAACAAGTCGCTCGCGCCGCTCAAGCTGCAAACCAAGCAAAAAGCGCATTTTTAGCGAATATGAGCCACGAATTGCGCACTCCCCTAAATGCAATTATCGGTTACAGCGATTTGCTCAAGGAGGATGCTGAAGATTTGGGATGCGAAGATTTTATTCCTGATTTGCACAAAATTCAAACTGCTGGCAAACACCTGCTATCGTTAATTAGCGACATTTTAGATATTTCTAAAATAGAAGCAGGTAGGATGGAACTTTATTTAGAAAGTTTCGATCCAAGTATCTTGATTGACGAAGTAGTTTCGACAGTCGAACCGCTAATCAAAAAAAACCTTAATCAATTTGAAGTCAATCGCTCTAACAATTTGGGATTGATGTACGGCGATCTTACCAAAACCAGGCAAATATTGCTAAATTTACTGAGCAATGCAGCTAAATTTACCGAAAGCGGTACCATCGGTTTAAGCGTGGAAAAAGTTATTGATGAAAGCTCAAAAAATCTCGATTGCGAGACAGATTCCGAATTATTTATTTTCCGCGTAACTGATACCGGAATCGGAATTCCTCCCGAACAAATCAAGAATTTATTTCAAGCTTTTATGCAAGGCGACGCTTCAACTACTCGCAATTACGGCGGCACGGGTTTGGGATTGACTATCAGCCGCCATTTTTGCTTGATGATGGGCGGCGATATTGCAGTCGCCAGCGAATTAGGGCACGGTTCTACTTTTACTGTCCGCTTGCCGTCTCGCGTTGAATTGTAAGGAAGGAAGAAGGAAGAAGGAAGAAGGAAGAAGGAAGAAGGAAGAAGGAAGAAAAAATTAACTAAAATTGTTTGTAAAGCGGACTTAAGTCCGTACTACAAACTAATCTTATTGCAGCCGTTCCGGATACGATATGATATATTGCACCAGTCAAAAACCGATCGAGCTTAACTTGCCCTATTCTCATCTAAATATGCTTTAACTTCGCCAAATATCCGCCGATTTTCCTCAAAAGTAATCAACTTCATTGCTTCCTCAAAAGATACCCAAGCATAATTTTGAATTTCCTCTTCTTGCATAACTACCTCCATCGAATTAACAAAACCTAAAAAGTAAATCACTGTTTTTTCGATAACTTCTCCTGGTTTAGCGACAGAATAATGTCCTGTACTTTCGATGACTTTCTCTTTTTTAATAAAAGAATAATGTTCCGTAAAACGCGGTTCCTCCAGGATTTTAAAATCAGAGATCCCAGTTTCCTCCTCAAATTCTCGCTTTGCCGTTTCCAGGGGAGACTCCCCCGGATCTGCATGACCTTTGGGAAACGCCCAATGTCCGGCTTGATGTTGAATTAGCAAAAACAAAATATCGGATTGAGTCTCAAAAATCGGCACAATTCCAAATGCTTCATCTTTCATGTTCTTTTCTTTACTATTAATTAACCTGTGTTCAATCCACTTTGTAATGAGGACTTCAGTTCTCTGAAAAATCTGAGGACTGAAGTCCTCACTACGAACCTAAATACGAACCTATTTATACCAACTTATGCGATCGCGATCGTTCCAGACAATATGATATTACCGCATCAAACTAGAATTCCCAACCCAAGCGAGTAGGTTGCTGGTAAACCCGCTTCAAAGTATTAACATCCCTCGCAGAAATAGGTCTAGGATCGCGCACCTGAGAAAAATAAAGCACATCAGTCGCGATCGAACTGTGACCCCAAATTCCCAAAGCGTGTCCCAACTCGTGTCGGGCCGTTGCCTGAACATACTTTCCCACTTGATTGGGATTCAAATAAACAGTAAATCGGTGAGATAATACATTTTTATCACCATCCCTAGCGACATATAACTCATAAACAGCTTCTCCAGAGCGAGCTCGCAATCCTTGTCGCAAAGGCGGAGCCTGACGTACAATAGTAATATCAGCAACCTCCGAATTATCCACCACTGTCAAAGGCAAATAAACTCCCCATTCCCGCACCACACCCAACACAGACTCAACCCAATTCTCAGGTTTGTTAATATTAACTGGAGGTTGTACGTAAACCTGAATGGGAAACTTCGACCACAGCAAATGACCGACATTTAGAGGCTTCACGCGATCGAAATAATCCCCGCTATCAGTAATATCTTGCCAACTTGCTAGCGTGGGAGGCAAACTCCTAACTTGTAATTGAGGCCAACTATCTGGGACAGAAGAAAGACTTGCAGCAGGAGTAAAAATTGTCAAGCTAAAACAGCATAAAGCCAATCCCACAACTGCCAGCAATCGATATTTAATCCTAACTTTCCACCTCAGCATATTTTCAACAGCAGGTTAATCCAAACCAACGCCTATTCATCTCATATTATCTGCGTTAATCCGCGTTAATCTGCTCTGATCTGCGGTTCAAAAAACCAAAACTTAGCTCTCGCGGATCGATATTCGATCGCAATTTTACAGGCGGAAAAAAACGCAGATTCGCACCATAATTATCTGCGTTAATCCGCGTTAATCTGCGCTTATCTGCGGTTCAAAAGCCAAAATTCATCCTTTCGGCGTCAACCAACCCGCACTCAAAATCACCGTCAGGCCCATAAATACGATCGACAAACCCCAAGTAATGCGATTGAGAGTAGTCTCCGCACTCTTGGTACTGGTAAACAATTGAGCTTGTCCGCCAATACCGCCAATACCATCACCTTTAGGACTGTGCAGCAGCACAAAAATAACAAGTCCTAAAGCAGACAAAGACCAGATAACTTGTAATACAGAAACAATATTCATATCAGCGGTAATTGGTAATTAGCAATCGGTAATTAATTATTATATCATGTCTGGTCGATCGGCCCCGATCGGATTAGTTCGTAGTGAGGACTTTAGTCCGCGCAGTCAGAGGACTTTAGTCCTTACTACGAACCTCCAGTTGAAAGATCTAAAGCCGCACGCGCACCGGAGTGCGATTGGCCTTAACTTCAAATTCAGCAGGTTGAATCATAGATCGACCCGTCATCTCCGGCGGCTGAGGTAACTTCAAAAGTTCCAAAATAGTCGGCGCAATATCAGCCAAACAGCCATCATCCCTCAAAGGAACATCTGTTCCGTGGCAGGGAATCTTTCGACCTTCACCCTCTACCAGAATAAACGGCACTGGATTCGTAGTGTGAGCCGTCCAAGGATTGCCCTCCTCGTCGAACATCAATTCAGCATTTCCGTGATCGGCAATAATAATTGTCGTTCCCCCAGCCTTCGCAATGCCCGCCAGCAACCGCCCCAAACATTTATCTACAGTTTCGATCGCTTTTACCGTCGCCTCCATCACCCCCGTATGTCCCACCATATCCGGGTTAGCGTAGTTAATTACCACCAAAGAGTAAATCTGTTTCTCAATAGCAGCCAGGGCCACATCCGTCACCTCAGCAGCCGACATCTCCGGTGCCAAATCATAAGTAGCAACCATCGGACTTTGAACCAACTCCCTATCTTCACCCTCAAAAGGCTCTTCCAAGCCCCCATTAAAAAAATAAGTGACGTGAGCGTATTTCTCAGTTTCCGCCGTCCGCAACTGCCGCAAACCGTGCTTAGAAATTACCTCACCCAGAATATTGTTCAAATTCTGCGGTTCAAAAGCCACCTTTACCGACGACAGATTTGCGTCGTACTGAGTAAAACTCGCAAACGCCAGCGGATCTATCGACTGCCGTTCAAACCCCTGAAAATCAGTCGCCACAAAAGCCTGAGTCAATTCTCTAGCCCGATCCGGGCGAAAATTAAAGAAAATTACTCCGTCTCCAGGTGCCACCGCACCCCGAGCGATCCGAGTGGGTACTACAAACTCGTCAGTCACCCCTTCAGCGTAAGACGCGTGCAAAACTTCAACAGCAGAACGACCGTCAGGGGCACTTTCAGTTACCATCATGTCGTAAGCGCGTCGCACCCGATCCCAGCGCTTGTCGCGATCCATTGCGTAATAGCGGCCGCCGATGGTGGCAATGCGACCGACTCCCACTTGTTCTATATAATTTTCAATCTTGGCTAAAGCTTCAATACCCTCTTTCGGATTGGTATCGCGACCGTCTGTAATTGCGTGAATGCAAACATCAGAAATTCCCTGGGCTTTTGCCAGTTGTAGCAATCCCAAAATGTGACTCAGATGGGAATGCACCCCGCCCTCAGAACACAAACCGGTTAAGTGCAGCTTGCCACCGCGCGATCGAACATCCCCGCACAACTCAACCAAAGCTGCGTTGCTCAACAAAGAACCATCTTCCACTGCATCTGAGATGCGCACCAATTCTTGAGGAACCACTCGGCCCGCACCAATATTCAGGTGGCCGACTTCTGAATTGCCCATTTGCCCGCTCGGAAGTCCCACTGCCCTGCCAGATGTGCGGATCAGCGTTCTCGGATAAACCTCCCAGAGGCTGTCCATCACAGGTTTTTTTGCAGCAGCAATGGCATTTCCGTCTTTTGCTTCGCGATAACCCCAACCGTCTAAAATAACCAGCACTACAGGAGATACGGACGTTTGCGCCATGCGACTACCCTATTTGCGATCGTAATTGTTCAATTTTTACAGCGACTGTACCATCGCGAAAGCTTGTAGGAGACTTCGATTACATTCGTTTAATTTTCTTTGAAGTCCGTTGCTTTTAAACACTCCAAACAATACCACACTTAGCGGTATTTTGCTACTGTCTGCGGGAATAAATTCCACGGCTGGGGCGGTTTGGGTGCAAAGTTAGCAGAGATCGAGCCAAAATCTATGTGCTGCGATACTCTACGATTAGCGGGGATAAAATTCTACAACATCTTTTTTGATTTTGACATCGTAATTGCCGAAGAAATCGTGACCGAGGAGGCCGATGTCCATTTGTCGGGCGATCGCCACATCGACATTGCGGACTTGAGCGCCGCCGACACCGATCGACTGCACGCGCCCGATCGGGAATTCAACTATACTGCCGTCTGCGATCCCTGCTTTGATGGTTCGCATCGGTCGGACTCCCAGGGCGACAGCCATCCGTTGAGTAATCAAAGTGCCACTCGCCCCAGTATCGACAATCATCTCAAAAGTTCTATTGCCGTTAAATACCACATCAATCACTGGCGTCCCGCCAGCGCGGCGCTTGATTCTAGCTTGAAATACTTTTTGATTTC
>JBOFTL010000215.1:0-2922 GCA_051652045.1 Microcoleus sp.
AATTAGTTGATAGTTGATAGTTGATAGTTGATAGTTGTAGTGCGAGCGTCGGGAGCTCGCGATCGATTGATAGTTGTCAACTGTCAATTGCCAACTCTCAATTGTCAACTGTCAACGTGCAAAAATTCACGCTCATAACAATTGAGAGTCATTAGTTGTGCCGTCAGGCATAATCGCTCGCCTCAAATCGGCATCCCGCAAATTTGCTCGGTTGATATTAGCATCAATCAAAACAGCTTCCACTAAAACTGCTCCGCTCAAATTAGACCACATTAGCTTTGCCCGGTACAAATTAGCACCGCTCAAATTAGCACTTCGCAGGGTTGACCAACTAACATTGGCAACTCTCAAATTAGCATTACTGAGATTCGCTTCAGTCAGATTCGCTCCGATTGCGGTAACTTGGCGCAAGTCTGCAGCGGTCAAATTTGCCCCGCTGAGCATCGCCCCGCTTAGAATTGCCTGACTCAGGTTGGCTCTTTCCAACAGCGACTCGCTGAGGATGGCATTTGTCAGGTTAACCGATTTGAGAGTTGACCAACCCAAATTAGCTTTCATCAAATTAGCGCGAATCATGCTCGCCTCCGTTAAATTGGCCGCTGACAAATTCGCTTCGGTAAAGTTGGCTTCTGTGAGATTAGCTTCTGTCAGGTTAGCCTTAGTCATGTTGACTTCTCGGGCCATCGAGCCGCGCAGGTTCGCCGCGGTAAGGCTAGCACCAGTCAAATTAGCGCGGCTCAAATCGGTGCCGATGAGATTCGCTTCACTGAGATTGGCCTCCGTCAAATCCGCCCCTGCGAGTTTCACTTCGCGCAGGTTTGCTCCTGTCAGGTTAGCGCCTTTGAGGTTGGCCCGCAGCAAGTTGGCTCTCGTGAAGTTAGCCTCGCTTAAGTCAGCCCCTTTGAAGTCAGCCCCTGCGAGGTTGCTCTCTCGAAAATTTCTTTCTCCGGCCGCATATTGCCTCAAAATTCGATCGGCCTCCATGTCATTCGCCTCACAATTTTTTTTCTAAACATCGATAGTGATGGGTCTATCACATCATCCCAGATAAGTAACGCCTTCATTCTGCAAACAGTATCAGTAGAATCTTGGCACCGCTAAATCTGTCACTGCTGCGCGATTCCATTCTACAAACCAAGCTTCAAATCTCAGCTCTCCTGAGTAAATCGCTAATAGCGTAGAGCTTTGATGCCTCATCGGTCAACAGTCGATCGCGACAGGAAATCAATAATATACTGAATTTCCTGGTAAGATCGATCGTCCCAACCACAAGGATTGCATCCGAAAACTCGGCAGAAAACGGGATATGTAAAGGAAAATCCTTGGAGCATCCCATCTTTAAATAGGATGGAACACAGAGGAAGTACAGAGAATGTCTGAAAATTTGAGAAGCCATGCTGTGACTGGGGGCGTACAGCGCACCCCCAACCGCGCAATGTTGCGGGCCGTCGGTTTTGGTGACGGCGATTTTACTAAGCCCATTGTCGGTATTGCTAACGGGTACAGCACGATTACGCCCTGCAATATGGGATTGAACGAACTTGCGATTCGAGCTCAAGCGGGCGCGCGGGAAGCAGGCGCGATGCCGCAGATGTTCGGTACGATTACGATCAGCGATGGAATCTCGATGGGAACTGAAGGGATGAAATATTCTCTGGTGTCGAGAGAGGTAATTGCGGATTCTATAGAAACTGTTTGCAACGGTCAAAGCATGGACGGCGTGCTGGCTGTGGGCGGCTGCGATAAAAATATGCCGGGGGCGATGCTCGCGATCGCCCGGATGAATATTCCTGCTATTTTTGTTTACGGCGGCACGATTAAACCGGGACACCACGACGGACGGGATTTAACTGTAGTCAGTGCTTTTGAAGCTGTCGGTCAATTCAGTGCTGGTAAGATTGGCGTGGATGAACTGATTGCGGTGGAACAAAAAGCTTGTCCGGGTGCGGGTTCCTGCGGCGGAATGTTCACTGCAAATACGATGTCCAGCGCTTTTGAAGCAATGGGGATGAGTTTGCCCTATTCTTCGACAATGGCTGCTGAAGATGCCGAAAAGGCAGACAGTGCAGCAGAATCTGCAAAAGTTTTGGTAGAAGCGGTTCGCCAACAGTTACTACCGAGCCAAATTTTAACTCGCAAAGCTTTTGAAAATGCGATCGCGGTAATTATGGCTGTCGGCGGTTCCACTAATGCGGTGTTGCATTTGCTGGCAATTTCTAACGCCATTGGAGTTGAATTGTCCCTCGACGATTTTGAAATAATAAGAGCCAAAGTTCCGGTGCTGTGCGACCTCAAACCGAGCGGTAAATACGTAGCAACGGATTTGCACAAAGCTGGCGGCATTCCGCAAGTAATGAAAATGTTGTTTGAGCAAGGTTTGCTGCACGGCGATGCTCTTACGATTACTGGCAAAACAGTTGCCGAATTGCTAGCAGATATTCCCGCAGAACCTCGCGCCGACCAAGATGTAATTCGCCCTTGGAATAACCCGCTTTACGCGCAAGGACATTTAGCAATTTTGAGGGGAAATCTGGCTGCTGAAGGAGCAGTTGCTAAAATTACTGGCGTTAAGAAACCGCAAATTACCGGGCCGGCGCGGGTATTTGAATCTGAAGAAGATTGTTTGGCTGCAATTTTGGCTGGCAAAATTCAAGCAGGAGATGTGATTGTCATCCGCTACGAAGGACCCAAAGGCGGACCGGGAATGCGCGAAATGCTAGCACCAACTTCGGCAATTATTGGTGCCGGTTTGGGAGATTCTGTGGGGTTAATTACTGACGGCCGCTTCTCTGGCGGAACTTACGGCATGGTAGTAGGTCACGTCGCTCCAGAAGCACAAGTTGGTGGTACGATCGCTTTGGTAAAAGAGGGCGATTCGATTACTATTGACGCTCAAAATCGATTGTTGCAGCTCAATGTTCC
>JBOFTL010000216.1:0-3516 GCA_051652045.1 Microcoleus sp.
TATCGCGGGCAATTTTGCGAGAAAGTTTTCGACTGCTAAAAGTTGGGGGACAGGTGGTTATTTTAGATGGAAATCAAAAAACTTTGCGGCAGACAGAGTGGCTGACAGAAGTATTTGAGGAGCCTTACATGAAGTCTTACGCTGTCGGTAGTGTCGATGCTTGGATGGGGGCGGCTGGATTCGCTGCGGTGCAAACTCAGGAACACTGGTGGGTGCATCAGGTGACGCAAGCTGTTAAACCTTTACCCGGACAAGATTTAGAACAAATGCCGCCGGGGGTGGGGTATAATGCCGATCGAACTTCCGATTTTGAAGGCGGTTTTGAAGGCTTTCCGGCTCCTGCTTGATGTTAGGATGGTTTTAGATTTTAGATTTGAATTCCCGATCTGCGATCGGGAATAAACAATCGACAACCGAAAATCGACAATCGATAATCCCAAATCTCAAATCTCAAATCTCAAATCTACCAATTCCTCAATCTAAAATCTAAAATCTCAAATCTCAAATCGACCAATCTCTCAATCTAAAATCTCAAATCTAAAATCTAAAATCGACTGATGACTCTCAAGGCAGTTTTATTTGATTTTAATGGCGTGATTATTAATGATGAATCGATTCACGAACAATTAATCGATCGACTGATGCTTGAAGAAAATCTGCGGCTCAAACCGGGAGAGTTTCGAGAAGTGTGTTTGGGAAAAAGCGATCGCGCTTGCATTGTCGAACTGTTTAACCGACGGGGCAGATTTCTGACAGAATCTTATCTCGATCGACTGTTATCGCGCAAAGCAGAAGCTTATAAAACGCAATTAGATAGTTTAGAAACGCTGCCGATTTATCCGGGAGTAGCAGAGTTTATTGCTAAAGTGCGATCGCTCGGTTTAAAAATGGCTGTAGTTAGTGGAGCCACGCGATCGGAAATAGAATTGGTGTTAAATCGATCCGGTTTAGCAGACAATTTTGAGTTAATTATTGCAGGCGATGACTTAACTGCAAGCAAACCCGAACCTGACGGTTATTTACTAGCAGTAGAAAGGCTCGATCGGAAGCATCCAGGCTGGAACCTGCAACCGGGAGAATGTTTGGCGATTGAAGATACTTTTGCAGGAATTACAGCAGCAAAAAGAGCGGGAATTCAAGTAGCGGGAGTGAGTCATACTTATCCGTTTCACATGATCCACCGCCGAGCAAATTGGACTGTAGATTATTTTGAAGATTTAGAATTGGATAGAGTTGAAGAATTTTGTTCCGCTATCTAAGATTAGTTAGCATAACTGCTATGAGATGAGTTTGTAGTTAGGACTTAAGATGGAACTGCTTTCACTGCTGCTTTCACTGCTTCTTCTGGGATCCTACTGCCTTCTTCCTTGGAATTATTAATCGGAATTTCCACAGAAAACTTCGTACCGCCAGTGCGAGGTTGAGAAACATTAATGTTACCACCATGTCCGTCAACTACAATTTTGTAGCTAATAGCTAACCCCAAACCAGTACCTTTCCCTACGGGCTTGGTAGTAAAAAATGGGTTGAAAATTCGATCTTTAATGCTTTCAGGAATTCCAGGACCGTTATCGAGAATCGTCACCTTGAGAAACTTCACTCCATTTGATAAAAATATCCCAGTGGTAATCGTAATATTTCGATCGGGAAGATCGCTTTCTTTCAAAGCATCGATCGCGTTGCTGATTAAATTCATAAATACCTGATTTAACTGAGACGGATAGCACTCAATTTCTGGTATTTTGCCGTATCTTTTGACTACCGAAATTCCACTTTTGAGGCTATTGGAAAGCAGCAGTAAGGTATTGTCAATTCCTTCGTGAATATCGGCCAGCTTTTTATCAGCTTCATCGAGGCGAGAAAAGTTGCGCAGCGAAAGAACTATACTGCGGATGCGTTCGGCTCCAATTTTCATAGAATTCATCATCTGCGGCAAATCTTCTTCAATGAATTCTAATTCAATGTCTTCGGTAAACTCTTCTATTTCTGGGGTAATTTCTGGAAAAGTTTGCTTGTACAAGTTCACCAACTTTAACAAATTTTCGGTATAGGTACTGGTGTAGGGTAAGTTCGCAAAAATGAAATTAACGGGGTTATTAATTTCGTGAGCAATCCCTGCTACCATTTGACCGAGAGAAGACATTTTTTCGCTTTGCACTAAATGAGCTTGCGTTTTTTTGAGTTCTGTAATTGTGCTGTTGAGTAGCGTTACTTGTTCTTGAGTTTTAGTGTAAAGGTGAGATTGAGTAATCGCGATCGCCAGTTGATCGGCTACAGCTTTTAACAGTTGAATTTCCTCACCAATCCACAACCAATGGGTAGCCCTGCAGCAAACTAAATATCCCTGCGGCTGGCTTTGCACTTGAACGGGAATGGCTAAATAACTGTTAGCTGTTAATTTTAAAGGCTGATTTTTGCCTTCAGTTAAAGTATCGCTGCACAGGATAATTGGTTCGCCTTGTTTCAGGTGCGCTGACCAATCTCCTACAAAATGCGGCTTAAACTTGAGTATTTTTTGCATACCGTCAGCAGATTTGCCTGACTCCCACAGGATTTGTAAGGTTTGCTGCTGCGGTTCGTACCAACCAAAAGCTGCCCGTTCTAAATGCAGCAAACTTGCTATTTCTTCGACTGTACTTTGCACTATTCGATCTAATTCTAGGGAAGCGCGAATCCGTCCCGAAATGCGGTTGAGCATGGCTTCCCGCTCGGCTTGAATGCGGTTTTGTTCTGAGGAGCAAATCAGCCAAATAGCAGCTAGCATTGCCGGAACTAGCAGCCCGCAGCCGATGAATGCCAGCAAATTTAATGCTTGCAGTTGTGATTCAATATTTTCGCGGGGAATTACTAAAGCCATTGACCAGTCAACTTCATCGAGGGGAGCGTAGGCTACATAAACCCATTGGTTATTGATTTTTACCAATTCGATGTTGGTTTGGCGAGCAGTCATGCGGTGCGCAATTGCCGCTAGTTCGGGGTCTTTTGAGTCTAAAAAGCTGAGCTGAGGTCGATCGATACTTCCGGTTAAGTTTTGATTGGGGTGTACGAGGGGCATTCCTGCTGAATTGAGTGCAAAAGCATAACTGTCCGGACCGTACTCCAAACTTTTTGCTACATTGATTAATCTGTCTAATCTAATGCTCCCTGCGAGCACTCCAATTACTTGATTCGGATTTGGGGGCATTGCCCACAAAGGAGCAGAAACTAAGATTGAGGGGAGTTGACTGGTGCGGCCGATGAGGGGGTCAGAAACACTTACGTTTCCTGCTATTGACTGTTGAAAGTATTTGCGGTCTTTCACATTCGCGCTATTTCCTAAAGTGCTGCGCAAAGAGCCGTCAGGCTGAATTAATGACAGAACAAAAAATTCTTTTAACCTGTAGGTTTCTCCTTGCAATAGCGGTTCAACTAAGCTCCAATCCACAGTCCGAACAGTAGGGGAATAAGCGATAGTTTCTATTTCTGCTTTGCGGTTGCTCAGCCAGCGATCGATTTCCTCGGTACCTTGCTCTAGTT
>JBOFTL010000217.1:0-5959 GCA_051652045.1 Microcoleus sp.
ATTTTGACTCGCCTTTTATCGAAAAAAATGGCTTGCTAGAATTTAACCCAGAATTAATTAAACCCGAATTTTTAAGCAACTGGACATTTGAGGCAAAACTGTACGGAGAAATTGTATCTGTAGACCACTTCGTCATTACATTTCCCAACCGCACCGACCTCGAAAATTACGCCGCATCTTTCTTCCCCTTCGGTGCCAAAACAGTTGAAGGTCCCGACTTATTTCCGATTAACTTTTGTGCGGGAAACATTCATGTTCCCTCGGATTTGTGGCTGCATTTAATGACCTTATTAATGCCAGCGAGTGGGTTAGTAGTATTGGATGCCCCTCACGCAGCAGGCGACCAAAAAGACCGCTTTCAGCAAGCCAGGGGATTAGAAGCAGTTCACCACGTGGCAATTCGAGTCAAAAACGTGCAGGAAGCTGCTACAATATGGCAAAATAAAAACTTCAAACCCTTGTCCGATCGACCCCTAGACTACGGTTCGCTAACCCAATGGTTCCTGGAAAATCCCGCCGGACAAATCATCGAATTAATCGAGCGTCACCCTGGAAATAACGCAACTTTTGACTGCAAAAACATAGCAGGATTGCGCCTCAGCGAATCACAATTAATCAGGCTCTAAGGCAGAGGTAAGAAGGAAGAACACTGATTCGGACACGGATGCACGGATGATTTATTGAGTGTGCCTCAGATGCTATATCAAATCAGGAAGAGGGAAGAACGCGGATTCGGACACGGATACACGGATGAGTTATCGGGTGTACCTCAGATGTTATACCAAATCAGGAAGAGGAAATAAGGAAGAAAAAAATAATAAACAAGGTCAACTCTCAATCGATCGACTGTCAACTATCAACTCTCAACTATCAACTCTCAACTATCAACTCTCAACTCTCAATTATGATTGCCATCAGAACCCCCAAAGTCACCTTTCAACCCCCAACATTCAACTCAATTGAAGCAGAACGCCTCCACCGAAAACAGCATTTAGCTGCTGCATTTCGATTATTTGGTCGCTTCGGATTTAGCGAAGGAATAGCCGGACACATCACCGTCCGCGACCCCGAATACTTAGACCATTTCTGGGTTAACTCTTTCGGAATGCACTTTAGTTTAATTCGAGTCAGCGACTTAATTTTAGTTAACCATAAAGGCGAAGTTGTTGAAGGAAACAAACCCGTAAATGAAGCAGCTTTTGCCATTCATTCCCAAATACACACCGCCCGTCCCGATGTAGTTGCAGCAGCCCACGCCCATTCTCCCTACGGCAAAAGTTGGTCGAGTCTCGGTCGCCTTTTAGATCCGCTGACTCAAGATGCTTGTTCTTTTTACGAGGATCATGCTTTATTTGATGATTATACTGGAGTTGTTTTAGAAATCGAAGAAGCGCAACGAATTGCCAAAACTTTAGGCGATAAAAAAGCAATTATTTTACAAAATCACGGACTTTTAACGGTAGGTCACACAGTAGATGAAGCAGCTTGGTGGTTTATTGCTATGGAACGTTGCTGTCAAGGGCAATTGATGGCAGAAGCAGCGGGAAAACCGATTCCCATCAAACCGGAATTCGCGCATTTAACTCAGCAGCAAGTAGGTTCGCATCATATGGGATGGTTTAGCTTTCAGCCGCTTTACGATACGGTAGTCCGTCGGGAACCCGACTTTTTAGATTAATCTCTAAATTTAGCGGATTGTTCGCAAACCAAATTTGGGACACCAAGTTTGTAGTAAGGACTTTAGTCTTTAACAGGACTAAAGTCCTTTTTATAATCCTCTTTAGTAGTTGCTATATAATATCATATTATTTATGCTAGAATTCTATTTAGCAATTTAACTTTGGGATGTCATTATGGTATCAATTGAGCAACTAATGCAAGCAGCTTTATCCTTGCCAAATGCGTTGAGGGCACAGTTAGCAGAGAGGCTGGTTGAGAGTCTTGAATTCGAGCTAGACGGAACGGTTCAAAAGTTGTGGACTGCGGAAGCTAAGCAGCGTCGCGATGAAATCCGCAGCGGTATAGTTGAGCCAATTGCAGGAGAAGAAGCTTTAGCTCAAATTAGACGAATTGTATCGCAATGAGGTCGTTTTTCACCCGGCTGCACTCACTGAATATGCGGAAGCTGTTCAATTTTATACAGAACGTCGAGTTGAGTTAGCGCAAGCTTTTATTAACGCTGTTGAAGATGCGATCTTCCGTTTAGTTGAATCTCCGACTCGTTGGCCGATAGTTGATGAAGATATTCGCCGTTGTTTAACGCGAAAGTTTCCTTATGGAGTTCTCTACACAATAGAGGATGATTTTATTTTAATTGTGGCAGTAATGCACTGCAATCGAGAACCAGGATACTGGAAAGAGCGGGTTACAGAGCAACCACCAGATTGAGTTGATATTACCTGAATAGAATTAGCCGATCGCACTTCTGTTTACCTTGCTTGTTTCAACTTTTGAACTTCCTCAATACTCAATCCGGTTGTTTGAGCGATCGTTGCTTCATCTAAAACATCTAGAAGTTCTTTGGCAATTGCGATCGCTTTTTCCTTTGTAGCCTGTGAAACAGCCTGTGAAACAGCCTGTTTAACCGCTTTAGTAATAGCATTCCGCTGGTCTTGGATGTAAATTTCCTGATGTTCTAAATCTTCCAACTCTTCGCGGGTTAAATCAGCGCGATTCGCAACTTTAAAAGCTTTCTGAATTGCCTGGACTTCTCCCATCTTGTCGGGTACAACTTCTAAACTCCTGGCATTTTTCAGAAAATAGATCCACTTATCGGTTAGCGTTGTTAATTCCTCTAATTTTTTGCCAAATTTAGGTAATTCCACAAACACTAACTCGATATCGTAAATTAGATAATCGACCAGAAAATCTCTTTCTTTGAGGATAAAATTGGAAATTACTTTGTCGAGATTGGGAAACATTTCAAAATCAGTAATAGTCAAGGCGATTACCGGATTTAGTAGCGTATAATCTACTCCCGTGTCGAGTTGAATCGAATAAGCTTTAGCAGCATTGTACAAGATCCGCTTTTCAAAGCCCTCTATATTCAACACCTGCATTTCGATAATGACTGTTTGCTCGTTATTCAGCTTGGCTCGGATATCTAAGTAAGTATCTTTAACTCCTCTAATTTTGGGGGGTTGATAAGGATTGAGGATTTCCAAGGATTCGATCGCAGAATTGCCTTGGTAGAGGATGGCATTGAGAAAACTGATGAGGATATCTTTGTTTTGTTCGTCGCCGAAGATTTTTTTAAAGGCAAAATCTGTTTTGGGATTAATAAATCTCATTTTTTTAAACCTCGACTGTGAAGCAATCGCTCTCGATGAGAATTATATCATTTATGACGAGCTAAATCTAGCCTTTCTCATTTTAGATAATATTTGTGAACAATCTCGCTTTTCCCTAAATCACTGGAAAAAGGGAAAATATAATATAGATATTTACTATTGATAGTAAAAACTATGTCAGAGCGCGTGTTAAAAGAACGTTACGCCATTCAGCAACTGTTAGGTAAAAATGCTGGACGGCAAACATTGCTGGCGCGGGATTTACAAACTCAGGAGTTGGTCGCCATCAAACTCCTCACATTTAGTGCAGATTTTCAATGGGACGATCTAAAACTATTTGAGCGAGAAGCCGAAACTTTACAGTCACTCTCCCATCCCGCCATTCCCCGCTATTTAGACCACTTCGAGGTCGAGACATCCAAAACTAAAGGGTTGGCACTGGTACAAAGTTATATTGAAGCGAAATCCTTGGCAGAATGGGTCAAGTTGGGACGCACTTTTAATGAAGGGGAAGTCAAGCAATTGGCTACAGCCTTGCTGGAAATTTTGACGTATTTGCACGGACGACAACCCCCTGTAATTCATCGGGATATTAAGCCGAGTAATATTCTGTTAGGAGATCGATCGGGTAACTGTATTGGTCAAGTTTATTTAGTTGATTTTGGCTCAGTCCAGACTTTAGCAGCGAGAGAAGGTAGCACGATTACTGTTGTAGGAACTTATGGGTATATGCCGCCCGAACAATTTGGTGGACGGGCTGTTCCGGCGTCGGATCTTTACAGCTTAGGTGCAACGTTAATTTACTTGGTGACGGGGACGCATCCAGCCGACTTGCCGCAGGAGGATTTGCGAATTCAGTTTCAGCCAAAAATTCAGATCGATTCAGCTTTTGTTGACTGGCTGAAGTGGATGACTGAACCCGATCTAAATAACCGTTTAACATCTACTGGGGAGGCACTAAAAGCACTGGAAGAACCGATTCAGAGAGAAGGGATACCTCCGGTTGTACGAAAACCTGCTGCGAGTAAGGTTCAACTGAAGAAAGACCGCAATACTTTGGAAATTATTATTCCTGCTGCATTCTGGACTAACTGTTTGCTCTCTGAGCCTTTCCGAATATTATGTTCAATATGGTTTGTTGTAGGGACTGTAGTGTTTATATTGATGAAGGCAAAAAGTTCAATAGATTTTACACTTCCATTAGGCTTTTGGATTATTGTTTTATGTGTGAATTTGATAGGAGTTCTGTTTATGCTTCAATCCACTAGGCTGCGGATCGATCGACAACAGATTTGTTTGACTTACGGTTGGTTCAAAGCCCTGCGTTATCAGGTTCAGTCTTCCAGCCCGAGGCAAACTATCTGTAAATTAGGATTTTTACTACATTATGATATAAAATTGGGTGTTCTTCATGATAGAAACTTGGGTCTTCGTCGCAAAGACATTCAGGTTTGGGCAGGAACAAAGGAATATAAAATTCCTACCGAGGATCTCACTAATTGCGAAGTTGATTGGATAGCATATGAACTCAGTGAGTGGTTGGGTTTACCTATTACGAAATAAGGATAAATTGAACCTTGAAGTAAATAATAATTATTCTCAAAAGGACTATAAAAATGGTCAGTCAGGTGTTAAAAGAACGTTATGCCATCCAGAAACAGCTAGTTAAAAATGCAGGACGACGCACGTGGCTGGCACGGGACTTACAAACCCAAGAGTTGGTGGTGATTAAGTTGCTGATTTTTGCGGAAGATTTTCAATGGGACGATCTGAAACTGTTTGAACGAGAAGCTCAAACTTTACAACTCCTTTCCCATCCAGCAATTCCTCGTTACTTGGATTACTTTGATGCAGAGACATCAATGGGTAAAGGATTTGCGTTGGTGCAAAGCTATATACCAGCTAAATCGTTGGAGGAATGGTTAAAAGATGGACGAACGTTTAGCGAAGCAGAAGTCAAGCAACTGGCTAAAGCGCTACTGGAAATTTTGCGTTATCTGCACGGGCAGCAGCCGCAAGTAATTCATCGGGATATTAAGCCGAGTAATATTTTATTGGGTGACAAATCTGGTAACAGTGTTGGTCAGGTTTATTTGGTTGATTTTGGCTCAGTACAGACGCTAGCTGCCAAAAAAGGTAGCACAATTACGGTTGTTGGAACCTATGGATATATGCCACCCGAACAATTTGGCGGACGGACGGTACTTGCTTCCGATCTTTACAGTTTGGGTGCAACGCTGATTTATTTAGTGACAGGAATGCTTTTAATTCTTAATTTTTATTCCCGCAACAAAACCAAACAAAGATATTCAAATCTCCCTGCATTTTTTGCAATTCCTGTTTATGCTTTTTTGCTGAGGAGTATTATCGAGGTAAATTACTACTGCTAGAAGTTTACAGAATTCGCATTCGAGAGTAAAAATTGATAACGATCGCCCTTTCCCCCAAATAACCAAAAGTGCGATCGCTCTTATACCATCCCGAATCCCAAAGTGCGATCGCCATTCCTTAAGTTAAAATATAAGTTGTTAGATTAGATAATATAACTTATCAGATTTAGAAAGGACAAGTTATGCCTGTAAACTGGAGAGAACATATCGTTAGTACCCCCGACGTACTGCGAGGTAAACCAAGAATCAAAGGGACTAGAATTCCCGTCAGTCTGATTT
>JBOFTL010000218.1:0-8099 GCA_051652045.1 Microcoleus sp.
TACTTGGATACACAAGTCATTATTTACACCGTTGAAGCTAACCCGAATTACTATTCGCTGCTTCAACCCTTGTGGCTGAAGTTTCAAACAGGTGAAATTGAACTTATGACCAGTGAATTGACGTTACTGGAAACCTTAGTTTTCCCTCTGAAAAATGCTAACACTATCTTAGTCCGTGACTACGAACAACTGTTATTATCCTCAGAAATACAGCTAGTTTCCATAACTCAATATGTACTGAGAACAGCAGCTAATTTAAGGGCTAATACCAATCTCAAAACCCCTGATGCTATTCATGCTGCGACAGCCATCAGTGAAGGTTGTACGCTGTTTCTCACCAATGACAATGGATTTCGTAATGTTCCCAATCTATCTGTTGTCATGCTGAGTGATGTTTTGGCATCCTAATCATAAGCTAGCGCATGAATATCGCCGCTTTGAGGCAGGGGTTTAAACCCCTGCCGGACTATCGGATTTAAGATTAGTTTTGACTGGCAAAAGAAGTAGGGGCGATCGAGCTATTTTCCCCTGTATTTTTCACTTCTGCTAACCTGTCCAAAATCTCCACAACTTCTCTTTCAAATATCACTTGAGCGCGATTCGTGCGCCCGCCGACATATAATTTGCCATCCTTTTCTAGGGCCCAAATCTGCGAGTGAGACAAGTAACTCATTAACACGCTCAGCATCAGCAATCCAAAACCAGTATAGACGATCGGAATTCCCGGATCGGCTTTAATTTGCAGTCCCGTACTGCCTACAACTTCATCAATTGCTAGCGTCACTCCGTTAACTTCGATCGAACTGCCCGCACGTACTGTAGTTAACAATTTGCCGTCGGTACCGTACACTAACATAGTACCTTGCAAGTCTTTTGCCAGCAGGGAAACACCCGCACTCAAATCTGGTTTTGTCGGAATCCAAGCACCCCAAATTCTGCCTTTACCTTGAGTGTCTAATTGAGCCATTGGCAGTTGCAAAACCGGACTTTTGTTAAGGCGAACTCGCACGCCTGCTAAAGCCCAATCTGCTTGATAAAATGTGACTCCCCGGTATCTGAGAGGTTCGTTGACGTGAATGGTTTTGCGATCGACTTCTCGGCCTGTTTTGTCCAAAACTGATAAATCCGAATAAAATTGGTCGATCGCGCCTTCCGGAGTATAATCTATCCAGAAACGGTTAACTCGCACCGACGAATCTTTCGGAATTTGCGGCCCCGCCCACGGCCCCGCATCCGTGATATTTGTTACCTGAAATGTTTGGCCGCTGGGTACCATTTCTTGACCCGCAAATCCAGTCATAGCACCCCACATCGAGCCTGCTAAAATAATCAGCATACTGGCATGAACGATAATCGGACCGATTTTGCCAACTATGCCTTTGCGAGCGTAAACTTTGTCGCCTTCTCGAAAAATTCGGTATTTTTTTTGCTGCAAAAACTGTTCTAAAGAAGTTAAGGTAGCTGTTTCTAATTCGGCACTGAGGGCTAATTTAGCAAACTGCTGCGGTTCTTCATAAAATTTCCAGCGGCGGGCTGCTTTTAAGGCAGGAAGTTGTCGGGTAAAGGTGCAAGCTGTTAAGCTGCTGCCGAACAAGATCAGGATTGACAAAAACCACCAAGTGCGGTATACATGGTCAAGTCCTAAAATTATTAATACTTTCCAAGTTAAGAAACCGAAAAGAGCGGGATGTTCGGGATAATTTTCTTGGTAAAAAGCGATTGATTGACCTTGTTCGATGACTGTGCCGGAAATGCTGAAAAATGCGATCGTCAGCAGTAAAATTATTGCCAGCCTCAAATCTGCTAATACTGGCAAAACTTCGCGCCGAAAAAACTTTTGAGGGGCGTTTCCCCAGTCGGACAATTTAGATAGAAATAGTTCTTTTGATATCATTTGAGAGTTGATAGTTGAGAGTTGTAGTGCGAGCGTCGGGAGCTCGCTCGCGATTGAGAGTTGGTAGGGGCGGTGCCCCCGTGCCCGCCCGAGGGAGTTGATAATTGATAGTTGAGAGTCGGAAAGCGAAGCGTCCGCCAAAGGCGAAATCGAATTTATCTGCGTTTATCTGCGTTAATCCGCCTTTATCTGCGGTTGCAAGTTGAGAGTTGTCAATTGTCAATTGATTTTTGTTAACGCGGTTATTTCAAAAGCGGTTCGTTCAAAAAAGAATTGCTAGATATTTTAAATAAGGACTGAAGTCCTTACTACGAACCTTACTCCGAACATTAGGCGGGAAGCAGACGAGAAATTAGGGAGAAAACGCCGAATCCTACTAGCAAAATTCCGCTAACTGGTGTAATCCAACTCGACCAACGCCGCAATTCTAACAACTTTTTAATACTAGCAGTAAAAGTGCCCGCTACAATCAGCGGAGCAACGTAGCCAGCAGCATAAAATAGCAACAGTACGCCGCCTAAAATTGTATCTCCAGTTTTGGAAACCCAAGCCAGTAATGTCGCTAAAACAGGAGTGCTGCACGGAGAAGCTACTAAACCAAAAGTCAAACCCAATAAGTACGATCGCACGCCCGCAGGTAAATCTTTTGGCACCCACCCCACAGCGTCAAAAGATGGCATTTGTAAAGGCAAAGCTTCAAGCAAATTCAGCCCCATTAAAATAGCGATAATACTGACAATAATTGGCAAACCTACACCTATTTTACCATAAACTTGTCCGGCAAAGGATGCGGCAATCCCCAAGCCTGCCAGAGTTGTAGCCAATCCCAAGGAAAACCAGGCCGATTGGGCGGCGGCTTGCAGGCGGCTTTTTGCTTCATATCCTCCGATGTAGCCGATCGTAATTGGTAACATGGAAAGCATACAGGGCGTTAAGCTTGTTAGCAGCCCCGCGATAAAAATGATGCCGATGCTGACTGGACTGAGATGTGTCAGTTGAGTGCTGACTAAAGCATTAGCAAATTGTGCTAGTTCGTAAAGTTTGGTTTGTAGAAATTCCATCGATCGATTTTAGATTTTAGATTTTGGATTTTGGATTTTAGATTGTTAGATTGGAGATTGGAGATTGTTAGATTGTTAGATTGTTGGATGGGTACTTCAACTCTCACATTTCAAATCTCAAATTTAAGATGATTATTAGATGAGTAATTTAACTATCAACTATCAACTATCAACTCTCAACTCTCAACTATCAACTCGTTTACTTTAAATTCACAGCAATTTCTTCATTAATAGAGCCATCTGGCATAATTGCCCCACTCAGTACCGCACCTTTGAGGTTGGTTCCGGTTAAGTTAGCACCTTCTAAATTAGCATTGCTGAGGTTTGTGATTTGTTTTGAACCTCGGAAAAAAAAGCTGTGCAAGTCAGCGTTAGTTAAATTAGAGTCAGCCAAATTAGCATATTGCAAATCAGCACCGTGCAGCGTCGCATCAGTTAAATCTGTTTGGCTGAGATTGCTTCCCCACAGGCGAGAGTCTAATAAGTTAGCATCTTTTAAATTGGCACCGCTCAGATTTGCTAAAGTAACATTAGCATCCCACAATCGAGCGCGATTCAAATTAGCTTCTGTTAAATTCGCTCTGCTGAGATCTGTACTAAAAATATCGGCATTTGATAAATTTGCTCTGCTGAGATCCGCATCAGAGAGGTCAGCATTTTTTAAATTAGCCCCTGACAAATTAGCCCCTGACAAATTAGCCCCGCTGAGGTTTGCTTCTTCAAGGTTAGCATTCTCCAAATTGGCACCGCTTAAATCGCACTGCTTCCAGAGAAAACTGACGCACCAATTATTTTTTAACAGGTGGTTGACATCATCATTATTGGCTGCCCAAACAGGAGGGGCTAAGTATAGAGAGAAGAGGGCGAGTGCTAATACTACTGCTACAGTTTTCAATCTCAGAACTTTTGTCATTTTAGCTACTAATTATTGTTGTGAGAGATTTTTAATGCGCGATCGGCAGCCCTCCAAAATATTCTGATAGGTCGGTGCTAGCCTTCTGTCAGTAAAACATTGTACGGGAAATCTGGTACGGAAAATCTGGTAAGGGAAATTTTGTACTTGAGCCTGCTGGACGGGCAAACCTCGAAAATCCCCTTAATAGGAGGCTGTGATGGCGAAGGTAGCGTTAATTGTGATCTGCCTCACTAACTAAACCCTGCTTTCCTCACAAGGGCCAATACAGTAGAATCACGGAATTCGATCGCAACAATCACCTTCATGGCAGTATCAATATCACGGGCGTTAAGAAAAACCGAGAAGAAAATGGATGCATACAGTTAAACACTTTCTTCCCATGCACACTATGCCCACTGTCCCCATCCTCCCCAGCAAATTAGTCGTCCAGACTATTTTTAATTCTATTGAGTCGTTAGTGTTTGCTAATATTTCTCACCAAGTATTGCCAGATCAAAAAACGGAACTCCGCACGGATAAAAACTTAAATGGTAGTGTTAAAAAGTTTTATCTACAGGGTTTGAAATACATAGAAAAAAATGATTTAAATGGGGCAGTTAAAAGTTTTAACTTGGCAATCAAACTCAATCCTCACTTTGCTTCGGCTTATAACGATCGAGGCTTAGCTCTCTATAAATTGGGTTACAAAAAATCAGCAGTAGAAGATTTAACGGTGGCGATCGCGCTCAATCCTTACCGAGCTAAATATTACAGCAATCGCGGGTTTATGCTGAGTCGTCTGGAAGATTACGCCGGGGCGATCGCGGATTACAATTCTGCCCTGATGCTCAACCCAAACTTAGTTCAAGCTTATTTCAATCGGGGCGCGATCCACATGCAAAGGGAAAATTCGCTGGCAGCTTTAGCTGATTTTGAATCAGCAATTCGCCTCGATCCTAACTGCGCTAAAGCTTATTTCAATCGGGGATTGACAAGATATAAACTGCGGGAACTTCAGGGGGGATTTGAAGATTTTCAAATAGCGGCAGAACTTTTTAAGCAGCAGGGTAGAATGGATTATTATCAAGAGGCTATTCAAAGAATTACACAATTATGGTATTAAATAGTTGATAGTTGATAGTTAATAAGTTGATAGTTGAGAGTCGATCGAAGACGATTCAGAGAATTGCAGCAAGAAATTCGCCTGGGTATGGATGCTGCGGATCGATGTGAAGTAATTGATGCTGAAGATCTGTTTCGGAGTTTGCATTTAAAGCTACAACATCGATATTTGTAAGGACACGGCACTGCCGTGTCCTTGTTTTTAACTTCGATATTTGTAGAGACTAAATCAACCAATTCTCAAGCCTGCATCTCCAACAGGCAAGTCATCAGGACGGGAAATAGAAGGCGAGTTAACTGCAAAAACAGCATTTTGCACTGCTGCGGGAGAGGCATTTTGAACTGTCGCTAAAGTAACTCCACCAAATTGAATGAGCGTGTTGCTACCGGATTGAGTGAATCCGAGACTGGATACACTTCCTGTAAAACCAATTCTGTCGCCTTCGCCAGGTGCAAAATCCACAATGATATCGCTCGCGGTATCCAAACTCAAACCGACGCCTGTAATTAAAACAAAAGTATCCGCACCGCCACCGCCAGTGAGAGTATCGCTGCCAATATCACCTATCAAAATATCATTACCAGCGCCACCCGTTAAAGCATCATTTCCCCTACCACCTCTTAGAAAATCATTGCCAACATCGCCGGTGAGAGTGTCATTTCCTTGATTGCCATTCACAACATCATTACCGACACCGCCATTAATTGAATCATCATCTTTGCCGCCCCTGAGAAAATCGTCGCCGGCTTCTCCGGTAATCGTATCGTTGCCTAGGTTGCCATTAATTGCATCATTAATGTTCGAGCCTGTTATTCTGTCATTACCCCCACCTCCTTGTACGCCGCTGGGATTTTGCTGCGAGTTTTGCGGAGTAACTTGATAAGTGTCGGGATTGTTAGACAATCTGAGAGTTTGCAAAGGCAGGCTAATCAGATTGCCAGTATTGATAAAATTGTTGAGCAAACTCACATCGCTAATGATGCTAGAAACCCGGCTGGGTACAATTCCGCTAACGACTTTAGCACTGGAAACTCGATCGCCCTGCTGCGCTCGATCGATCGTATCAAAACCTTGAGTGACGTAGCCAAAAACTGCATAACTCCCGTCTAAATTCGGCAAGTTATCTAAAGCAAAATAAAACTGCGAAGAAGCCGTATTTAAAGCAGTAGCGCGAGCCATTGCTACCGCACCGCGAGTGTGCGGCAACTGCGGCCTCTGGGTAACTATTTGGTTGTAAACTGGTTGCGCCGCACCTTGCGGTTTGATTTCCAAAGGAATGAAACGAGTTTGATTGGTATCTGGGTCAATAAAACCGCCACTTCCTAACTGATTGGCGGCAAGTGAAGTATCTCTACTGCGCGGATTTCCTCCTTGTACCACAAACGGATCTGGTTGGCGGACGACTCGGTGAAACATTGTCCCGTCGTAAATTCCGCGCTCGACTAAATCGACAAAATTTCCTGCAGTAATCGGAGCATTTGTACCGTCAACTTCGATGACAACGGGTTGACCGTTGATTACTTGAATGACTGTGGCTTTGCCTTGTAATGGAAGTGAATCGCTCATAAAAAGTTGATAATTGATAGTTGACAGTTGATAGTTGTAGGGTGCGTCGCCACCAACCATCTCAAACAAAAATCAATCGTACAATAGCGACGTACCATACGGTCGATCGTTGACAGTTGATAGTTACCTATTTAATTAATGCTAAGTACAATCTGTCCGATTAATCAGTATGCGTCTCTGGTAACTTTAAGTCAAGACTGGCACCCAGAGCAGGTGCGGGCTTACTATAGCAGTAAGGTGCGCGCTGCGCATCCTACAGATAGATTATTGGCCTGGTAAGGTGCGCACGGCGCACCCGAAAGATAGATTATTTACCTGGTAAGGTGCGCACTGCGCACCAACTCTAGATGTAGGTGCGCAAGTCCAGATGATGTTAACTCTCAACTATCAACTCTCAACTCTCAACTATTAACTGTTTAAACTTTTCCACAACTCGATTCAATTCTACCGAATGAGAAGCTTTAAATAAAATGCGATCGCCCGCTGTGACAAACTCGGATAAATATTGTGCCAGCAAATCATGAGAATTCTCTGCTGCAATATCTGCTACTTCCACAAAACGCAAACCCGCCGCACCCGCAGCCATCGCTACAGCTTCCTCAAAATCAGCAAACACAAACAAAGCATCAATGTTTAAATCGCGTGCTGCTTCGCCTACCTGTCGGTGAAATTCGATCGACCTTTCGCCCAATTCTTTCATGGTTCCCAACACGGCAATCCGGCGCTTTCCGGGAGTATCTGCTAACAGTCTCAGCCCCGCCAACATCGACTCCAAACCGGCATTGTAAGTTTCATCTAAAACTACAATATCGTTAGGTAATTCGTAACGGCGCGCCCTACCATCGGGTAATTGCACGGATAAACCTTGCTGTAAAACTTCCCAATTAATACCTAAAATTTTTCCTACCGCCAAAGCTGCTAAATAATTAACAGCATTGTGTCTTCCCGGCAGAGGCAGCGGCAGTTGCATCCCTTCTATACTTATAGTATGATTATCCAGCAGTTCCCCGCACAAATCCCCTCCTGACAAACCGTAAGTGAAAGTTTTTCCCGACCAAAATCGGGTCGCAGTTGCGATTAATCTGTCATCATCGTGGTTGAGTATCGCAATACTATCGGCGGGCATTTCGGCCAATAATTCGCACTTAGCGATCGCGATCGCCTCTTCCGAACCCAAGCGCCCGATATGCGCGGTTCCCACATTAGTAATTACCGCAAGATTCGGACGCGCAATTTGTGACAGCAGCGCAATTTCACCGAGTCCCCGCATTCCCATTTCAACTACAGCATAATCACGATCGGGCGACAAATCCAAAAGCGTTCTCGACACTCCAATTTCATTGTTATAGTTGAATAGAGTTTTTAGCACACTGCCCTGAGTTGACAAAACAGCAGCAATCAGTTCTTTTGCCGTAGTTTTACCGACGGACCCAGTAACAGCAACTATCGGTATACTGAAGCGATCGCGCCACCAACTAGCGATCGACTGATAAGCCACCAAAGTATCATCAACTCTCAATATGGGAAAATCGGGAACTTCTCCTTGCCAAGCGCGATCGG
>JBOFTL010000219.1:0-6100 GCA_051652045.1 Microcoleus sp.
GCAGGGCGTACTACAGGCACGCCCAAAACATCGCTTTGAAACTGCATTAAAGTATGATTTACTACCATCCCGCCATCTACTTTTAAAGTTAAAAGTTTGACCCCAGAATCTCTCTCCATCGCATCCAATACTTCTCGCGTTTGCCATGCTGTAGCTTCCAATACGGCGCGGGCAATATGTGCTTTAGTTACGTAGCGGGTTAAACCTGCAATTACTCCCCGCGCGCTATCTTTCCAATAAGGTGCGTAAAGTCCAGAAAAGGCAGGGACAAAATAAACTCCGCCATTATCTTCCACAGTATTTGCTAAAGTTTCTACCTCCGCAGATGTTTGAATTATGCCTAAATTATCCCGCAACCATTGCACTAAAGCACCCGCGATCGCGATGCTACCTTCTAAAGCGTAAACAGCAGGGGATTTTTCCATTTTGTAGGCGACTGTTGTTAGCAACCCGCTGGTTGAAGGGACGATCGACTCACCCGTATTCAGCAGCATAAAACAGCCAGTACCGTAAGTATTTTTTGCCTCCCCGCAACTGAAACAAGTTTGCCCGAATAAGGCTGCTTGCTGGTCGCCCAAAGCCGCAGCAATCGGCACCCCTGCTAGCAAGCCTTTTGCGGTTCCAAAAACTTGAATTGAAGGGCGAATTTCTGGCAGCATCGCGCGGGGAATTCCCATGATTTCCAAAATTTCTGCATCCCAATCGAGGGTTTGCAAATTCATCAGCATCGTGCGGCTGGCGTTGGTAACGTCGGTAACGTGCGTGCCTCCTGTAAGATGCCAAATTAGGAAAGAATCGATGTTTCCAAAAATTGCATCGCCGCGATTTGCTGCTTCCCGCAATCCCGGAATATTGTCTAGCATCCACTTAATTTTCGGTCCGCTAAAATAAGTAGCTAGCGGTAAACCGCATTTGTCGCGAAATCTATCTTTGCCACCAGTTACTGCTAATTCATCACAAATTTGTCGGGTGCGAGTATCTTGCCAGACGATCGCATTTCCCCAAGCTTTGCCTGTTTTTCTATCCCAAACAACCGCCGTTTCTCGCTGGTTGGTAATGCCGAGAGCTGCAATATCTTTAGCATCAATGCTGTAATTTTGCAAAGTGTTTTTAATGACACTTTGGGTGCGTTCCCAAATTTCATCAGGATCGTGTTCTACCCATCCGGCTTGGGGGTAAATTTGCTCGTGTTCTTGTTGGTTGCTAGCGACTATTTTTCCGGCGCGATCGAATACGATAAACCGGGTGCTAGTAGTTCCTTGGTCGATGGCTGCTGCGTATTTTTTCAATTCCCTGAATCCTTTTATTATCTGCTGTTGTAATTTTAAATATTGGCTATTTTACCATAGAGGGCGGTTTTGAATTTTGATTTTTACATTATTAAACATTTTGCTGCAGGTTTGTAGTTGCGCTGTCTTCGCCGGCGCTGAAGCGCAACTACGAACGAGTCAATCGAGTTTCAGGTCAAAAGCGGTTTCAACCGCCGATTCATTTTGATTTTTACCCAACTTCTTACACAATTTCGCCCTCAATTTCGCCGAACTCAATTTTCATTCCCAAGGCTAAAGTTAAGGTAGTTTCTGGCTCTACAAGTTTCATTTCTCCTGCCATATCTGTTACCCACCAAGCTCGATCTGACTGATTTGTCAAGCCCAATTCCAACTCACCTTGAGGATGATAATTAACTGCTGCTACTACATCATTCAATCCGGTTGCTGATAAACTCGGTATGTCAGAGCTAAATAACTGAGTTCCTGCGATTAAGGGAATTACTCGATTTTCTAATTTTAGATAACCTTGGCGACCGATCGCAGCAGTGACAGGGAATTTGTACGATCGCACCTGCGCAAGATCGCTAGAACTTGCCACAGAATAATTTGCCACATTCAAATCAGAATTGCCAACAGTTACCGTACAATTTCCGATTCTTTTTTGGTCGCCCGATCGCAAATAACTTACCGTTCCCTTATCAACATTTTCGCACGCAATTTGATTCCCTTCTAATTGAAATCTCATCGCTAAGGGTGCAACATTGGGAATGTAAATAATTGACAAATTTTCATCGCTCCCAAAAGTCACTGGTTCCGCGCCAATACTGAGAGTGCGACTGGTTCCATTATCGTAACTAATTACCAACCAAGCTTTATTAAACAAAGTTTCCGCAACAATTAGCATCATCCCGATCGCACAACCAATTGCCGCACATCCAGCCAAACGTCCGGTCGTACTGGATAAATTATCAGCAAACAAGATAAACAAATAACCGCCTAAAGTTCCGTCATCAGCACCACCTCCCGCACCATATACAACTCCTAAATAGGGAATAATTTTAGCAAACAAAATAAATAAACAACCGCCTAAAATTCCGCCAACAGCGCCTCCTCCCATACCGCGCAGAATTCCTAAATTGGGAATGCGTTTAGAAAGTGCAAGTCCTAACAAACTGCCAGCGATTCCCCAACAAACTACTCGCAAGAATTCATTCGGACCGATGCCGCTGTAAATACTTTCCGCGATCGCTCCTGAAATTGCTCCTGCTATTAAACCAAACAATCCACCATTTTTAAAAGCCTGTTTGATTTGCGGCTTACCTTTCACGTAGTAATAATAGCCGAACATAATTGCAGCAGCAATACCGCCGCCAACTAACCCAAACCAGCGAGCAGTAGATAATACACTTTCGGAAAAAGATTGCGATCCGGAAATGCGATCGAACTGCATGAAAGGTTCAGTAAGTAGATTGCCAGCAAAACCGCCGACAGCACCGCTAATTCCAAATTGCAAAGCTTTTTTAAGGGCTGGTAGATTTCTTTTCACGGGACACCTAACGATTTTAGATTTGGGATTTTTAGATTTGCGATACTTCGGGTAGCACAAGTTTGAAATTTGTTGGACTCACGACCGAATTTTGCCAGAACCAAAAAATAATCCTTGCATCGATATGGGTATCGTCAAAATCTAATTCAGCTACAGGCTCGAAACTCGCGATTTCCGATCGCACCTTCCCCATGTTTCCTTTCCCGTTGCCAGAAGCGGTGGAGCCCGGTATCCACTTCCCGACACGGGTTTTATTCAAAAAATCGCCTAAAACTATTGATATGAAAAGATTGCAGCCATTTTGTAGGGTGCTGTTTTACCAGGATGAATTCCCCGTCCCGACCCAAAAAATGAAAGAAAATATTACAAACTGTTACAGCAACACTAATAAAGTGAACATAATGCTTCAGAATACTTGCGGGAGGTAGTTAGGTCAGAGAACATCTCCACTAACTACCCAACAGACTCTCGATCGCCACCCACTCGCCTGCAATCTCGATCGTCAATTTCTAGATCGCATCGGTCATGTGTGGTATTGTAAGCGACAGGCTTCGTGCGGGCACACACAAACGCACCGGCGTACAGAACCAGCGCCGTCAAACGTCCGAGGCAGCCGCGAGCCAACAACAAACAAAAGTTGCTGGTAGAGTCGGCTACCCAAAGCGTCAAAGCTCCTGCCGCAAGCAAGAGGTACGGGATGCAACCACCCGCCACCGCTAGCTCAGGGCAGAGCAGTTCGCACAGCAAAATATCCAGCGGGTACACAGATAAAATGAGTATCGTCACAAAATCAATCGTTAATGCAGACGCCGAAGCTCGCTACCTCAGCCCTGGCGAATTAGATCGGATCAAAAGCTTTGTCACCTCTGGCGAACGCCGCGTCCGCATCGCTCAAATTATGAGCGAATCCCGCGAGCGCATCGTCAAGCAAGCAGGCGACCAATTGTTCCAAAAACGTCCTGATGTCGTTTCCCCCGGCGGCAACGCTTACGGCGAAGAAATGACCGCAACTTGCTTGCGCGACTTGGACTACTACCTGCGCTTGATCACCTACGGAATCGTAGCTGGTGACATCACTCCGATTGAAGAAATCGGTATCGTGGGCGTCCGCGAAATGTACAAGTCTCTCGGTACTCCCATCGAAGCCGTCGCTGAAGGCGTTCGCGCTATGAAGAGTGCAGCCAGCTCGTTGCTGTCTGGAGAAGATGCTGCTGAAGCTTCTGCTTACTTCGACTACGTGATCGGCGCAATGCAGTAAGGCATTTCGATTTTAGATTTTAGGTTTTAGGTTGAGGTTGCCAGTAAGAAGCAGCGAGTAAATCTGAAATCCCGAATCCCAAATCAAACTGATTAAGCCACTTTCAAGGAAACAAGACAATCATGCAAGACGCAATTACCGCCGTTATCAATTCCTCTGACGTTCAAGGCAAATACTTGGACTCTAGCGCTCTCGACAAGCTCAAGAACTATTTCGCTTCTGGCGAACTGCGCGTCCGCGCCGCTACAGCTATCAGCGCTAATGCAGCTACAATCGTCAAAGAAGCAGTTGCTAAATCCCTGCTGTACTCTGACGTAACCCGTCCCGGTGGCAATATGTACACCACCCGCCGCTATGCAGCTTGCATCCGCGACTTGGATTACTACCTCCGCTATGCAACCTACGCTATGTTGGCTGGCGACCCCTCCATCCTCGACGAGCGCGTGCTCAACGGTTTGAAAGAAACCTATAACTCCTTGGGCGTACCCATCGGTTCTACCGTAAGTGCTATCCAATCCATGAAAGAAGTCACCGCCGGTTTAGTCGGTTCTGACGCTGGTAAAGAAATGGGCGTTTATTTCGACTACATCTGCTCTGGCTTGAGCTAACCTGAAGGAAGAAGGAAGAAGGAAGAAGGAAGAAGGAAGAAAGAAGAAAGAAAGAAAAAATAAGTAATTTATTAATTTCTGGCTTGCCTCTTTTAACTTTCAAACTTAGACTTTTAGCCTTTCCCTTTGAACGAGGTCAGGGAAGTTACGAGTGATTGCTAGACCGTCAAAGGCTTTTCGAGCAACGTCGATCGGTTTTAACGAGCTAGTCTTGACTCCTAACTCCCTGCCTTGAATCTTTTAAAAATCCATCTAAAAATTTGTCCACCTACTTGGGAAATACTTTGCCATGAGAATGTTTAAAGTGACTGCTTGCGTCCCCAGCCAAACCCGCATCCGCACTCAGCGCGAATTGCAAAATACCTATTTTACTAAGCTGGTTCCCTACGATAACTGGTTCCGGGAACAGCAAAGAATTATGAAAATGGGTGGCAAAATTATTAAAGTGCAACTGGCTACTGGTAAGCCCGGAGCCAATACAGGCCTAACTTAATATCCTTGAATGGATGGGTCTGGCGCAAGAGGTCGATCGGCCTCTTTTTTTATTGCTGTAGAAGAAGGAAGAAGGAAGAAGGAAGAAGGAAGAAGGAAGAAGGAAGAAGGAAGAAGGAAGAAGGAAGAAGGAAGAAGGAAGAGAGCACAACTTTACTTGTCGGAGTAATACCAGTTCTCTAAAAGTCTGCTACAATCCTTGACCCCCCCCTAACCCCCCCTTATAAAGGGGGGGGACAAGAACACTGTTGCATTCTTTTTTAAAATTGGTATAAGGTGCGCACTGCGCACCCGAAAGACTGTATCTAACAACAAAGATCTCACCAGCAGCAGGTGCTGCCGAACTGTTGAGGCCGTAGCTCGCAGCTCGAAAAATTCGATCGAACCCATCACCAACCCACAATCCGCCGTAAACTAAGGACTGATGACTAATGACTAAATAACCTCCCTATTCCCCATTTACTTCTATGGTTTTTAATTGGTTCCGCCGCCAGTACAGCGAAAGCGATTCATCTGAAAAAGAAACACCCTCCGAACAGCCCCAAGATTCACAGCCAGCATCCTCTCCCGCTGCAACCCCAACAGATGCCTCGCCAACCGCAGATCCCAATTCCCCCGCTGTAGCCGAAGACTACCTCAATTGGGCCAAAGCTGCTTACAAAAACATTCAAAAACAGCAACAGTCCGCAACCCAAGTTTCCGAAACTGCAGAAACTCCAGAACCCGTTGCTGGAAAAGAAATTCCAGCAGAAGTTTCCGCAACTCCCCAGCCTGAAGCTGAAACAGAAGTTTCCGCAACTCCCCAGCCCGAACCTGAAACAGCAGCCCCAGCAGAAGTTTCGGAAACTGCAGAACCCGAAGTCGCAGAAATTGCAGCCGAACTAGCCCCCACTGCAGAAATTGAGGAAATTGCCACACCAGCACC
>JBOFTL010000220.1:0-2343 GCA_051652045.1 Microcoleus sp.
AGTAGTTTGAAAAATCCCGACGATCGCATTTTCAAAAATGCTGCGGTATTTTTCTTCAGCTTGCCGCAGGACTTCCTCAGCCCGCTGGCGTTCCCATGCTTCTACAGCAAAAGTCACGGAATCTGCTAGAGAAACAGCAAAACTTTGTTCCTCAATCGTCCAATAACGGGGAGTTCCTACGTGTTCCAAACAGAGAACTCCCGCTGTCGTACCGCCGATTTGAATCGGCGTATCTAACATAGAAGTAATGCCATTCGGTATCAGGTAAGATGCAGCAAATTCTCTAGTTCTCGAATCGTTTTGCGCGTCGAAAGCAGCAATTGCGCGTTCTTTACGCAGTGCTTTAAAATAGGCCGGATTGTCAGTCGCTGCTAATTCTAAACCTTGTGAATGTTGGTTGCAAGTGCGATCGAACAAATCGAGACACTTCATCTTCGATCGAGTTTCATCATACATCCATACGCTCGATCGGGCAACTTCTAAAGTACGGCTAGCAGTTTCCGTAATTTCGCGCAAAGCTGTTGGCAAATCTCCCTGATTCAGCGCTTTATTTTTAGCTAATTCAATTAATGCCGACTTCTGTTTTTGCAACTGAATTTCGCTTTGCTGCAAAGCATTTGTCCGTTCTTGGACTCGAATCTCCAACTCTTCATTCAGCTTTTGCAGTGCTATTTCTGCTTGCCGGCGTTCGTTAATATCAGTACCGATGCAGAGTATTTCCGTGAGTTTTCCATTCTCATCAAACAGCGGTTTATTTGACCAAGCCACCCAAACTCGCTCTCCATTCTTGCGAATATTTTCATTCTCATAATTTGTAAATCGATCGGGATTTTGCAAAATATCTTGAAAAATCAATTCTAAGTTACTTCCTTTACTGTCTGTCTTAGAAATAATTGTCGATAGTGCATTTTTTCCAATAATTTCTACCTGACTGTAGCCAAAGAACTTTTCGGCAAACTCATTAAAGAAAGTAATAACCCCGTCCGGGTTTAATTTCAAGATAATGCTATTAGCATTTTCCACCAATTCGCGATATTTAATTTCGCTTTCTCGCAGCGAATTTTCGGCTGAGGCGCGTTCGGCTACTGTCGCTGCCAATAACAGCGAAGTAATAGTAATAACACCCATAAAAGCTTGCAAAAATAGGATAGCCTGACTGATATTTTCCGCTTTGGCGATAAAGGGACCGCCGCCGTGGGAACCACCCCAAATAGCAATGCTCGATACGATAAATGATGATAAAACAGCACCGCGCTGGCCGAATTGGATGGCAGCCCAAATTATTAACGGAAAAGGCAAATATTCTAGAGGATAGCGAGAAATTGCCGTTTCATTTCTTGACTCGAATACTAATGTACTTACTCCAATTAATAAAACCAACCAGATCGCCCGCCACAACCAATAATAATTATTGCGGTATTTCGTTTTTCTTAAAAATATATTCTTCTTTTTTGAACGAGCAAAAAGCAAAATTAAAGGAGTGAAAATTAAAACTCCCATTGTGTCGCCTAAGAACCAATTCCACCGAACGTTCCAATATTCAACTAACTCTATTTTTCCGGCAAGATATATGCTAAATGCCCCGAACGTGCAACTGATTTGAGTGGCAACTATTCCACCACCAACTACTAATTTTACTACATCTTTTAAGCGAGTGAGAGAAGGTCTAAACCCAATTTTGCGCAGTAAAGTTACTGCGAAAAAAGTTTGCAAAAGTGCGCCACTGGTACCTCCCAACCAAACTACAAATATTTTTTCATTTGGGTTAATAATATCGAGTAAAAATGTACCCAATACTATTGCCGGCCAGATTTTTTTACCAAACAATAACAATCCTGCTTGTGCAATTCCTGCGGGTGGCCACACGGAAGAAGCAAAGGGACTGACGCCCTCAATTGAGAATGCGAGTCTTGCCCCTAGTGCGTAGGCGACAGCAAATACAGCTACTTGAATTAGGTAGCGTCCAATTCGGGATTGAGGTAATCGCAGAAACTGATTTAAACTCAGATTCATATAGGTAATTGGGAATTGGGAATTGGGAATTGGGAATTGGGAATTGGTAATTGGTAATTGATAATTGGTAATTGATAATTGGTAAACTCACAAAAATAGCTATTCGTGTATCCGTGTTATCTGTCTGGTGTTGTTGGTAATTGGTAAGCGTCGATCGCGTTAGCTACGAGTTATTACTTATCACTCATTTGCATTCAATTAAATAATAGCCGATCGCCGATTGTAGATCCAAATTACCGATCTTTCAATTCTTTAATCTAAAATTTCCAGTCCCATACCCATCGGGATTTATGCAAAAAATTTTTGAAAACACTACATATAACAATAAGG
>JBOFTL010000221.1:0-9992 GCA_051652045.1 Microcoleus sp.
AGGGAATCGTGCATTCACCTTCATCGAGAATCAAATAATGCGCGCCTGCTTCTAATGCAAAATCGGGTACGGAAGTCGGAAACGGCCCGCCGACGGCTACTTTTTTACCCAAAGCCACACCTTTGCGAATTAATGCTTGAAAATCAGCTTTCTGAACGATCATCGCGGATATAATTACGATGTCGCACCAATCCCAATCTGTGTCATTTTCGGTTTGCACGTTGCGGTCTGCAAAGCGAATTTCCCAGTTTTGGGGCAGCATTGCCGCAACTGTAATTAATCCTAACGGTGGATTGGTAGAGCGCAAGCCGGCGAGATTCAATGTTTCTTGATAAGACCAAAAAGAGTTAGGAAAACGAGGCCAGATTAGTAAAGCTTTCATGTCAAAAAAACCGCTAGTTTGGATTTAGGATTTGGCTGTAAACTTAGGGAACTGGAAGGGGAATTTTCGATAGATTATCGTTACCCCACTTCCCAGGTTTTCCCTGCACATTATTTTTCAAATGGGGAGGAAGACGGGGTGGGGTTGTTTGTCCTAGAACTGATTCGGTGAAATGAAGGAAAAAAACTGCGATTCTGCTGCTGAGACGTTGCGCGATCGCACCTAGTAAAATATTTAAAATGTAACAACAATCTAATCTCCGGGATCTGGTTTTATATCGGCCAAAAGGAATATTTTTTAGATTAATTTTTGTTAAAAGCTAGATCGGGCTGCTATGGTTTGTGAACTGCTATGGCGATCGCACCAAAGTGCGTGAAATTAAGTGCGATGTTGTAGTTCGATAATCCGATAATCCGACAGTCCGACAGAAGTTTAAACCCCTGTTTCAAAGCGAAAGTCCTCTGAAAGATGACTGGGGAGATTTTCAGCGTTCTTTTAGAGGGCTTTTGCTATTAGCCAGGGAATTAATTCCCTGGCGGTTTTTGCGGTTGAGGGGATGCTAAGGGCGATCGATCTTGTTTGTATTTTTTTGGGTGCGATCGACCTTAACTATCAATTCAATACCCTGAAATATCATCCATTGGATAACCTCGATCGCGGGTTTTCCAGATTGCACGTCGAGATTGCCTTTCACGCCAATGATGACTGCTTGCAGGATAAATGCAAGTGCGATTAATCTTTTTACTATTTTTTGCTTTTGATTTTGCATGATTTAGTCTCCAATATTCGTGACTAAACCCATTACATAATTGATTTTTCAACAAGAACCCACTCGATGCTATCGATAAGGTATCAAAAGGTATCACAATTTAGATTTATTGGCAATTTGGCTGCTTTCAGCTAAAATGTTCTCAAGTAGGACGGAAAACTAATATTATGCTGTCGTGGGATGACTTTCTGGCAAAAGTAGCTGACAAGTACAGTTTGTTTGACGAGGATGATAGACAAGCTTTTTTGAAAAAACTTGCTCAAGACAGCCTGGGCAGAGTTAAGTCAGATGCAAAAGTAGCGACTGAATTAAATATTAGTGAAGTCCAATTTCAAAGAAGGTTAGGAAATGCCTATAACGCTTTCAGTCAGAGTTGTCCCGATCTTCAATCTAACAAAAAGGGTAAATTAAAGATATTGCGAAACTGGTTAAAAGGTGGATATAGAGATTATCAAGAAACGGGTATACTACCTTGGTTAATAGAAATTACAAGTGAGGTAAATCAAGAAGTTGGAGTTAACCACACTCCAATTACATTGCGTGATATCTGCGGCAACCGCTTGGAAAAACAAAAGAAACTGACAACCAATCGGCTGATGCTTGTTAAGGCGATGGTATTTAATATCGACGATATTGATGTAGATTTGGCATTAGTCGAACGCAAAAAGCTAGACAAACGAAGTGGGGACGACGATCCTAAAAAATCCTGGTTGTACCAGCCAGACTACGAAGAAACTGAGAAACTGGAGTACCCAGAATTTCTTGCCAAAGTCCTCAAATCCAGTCAAAGTAACAAAATTGCAGTAATTGGAGAAGCGGGTGCTGGTAAAACCACACTCCTGCAAAGAATTGCTTTCTGGATCTTGGAAAATACCGATTATTTGCCGATTTGGATATCTTTGGGAAGTTTACCGAAGCCAGCACCACAGTTAAAAGAATATCTCCTGAATCGTTGGCTAGAAGATGCGTTAGTTAGCATCACGCCGGAAATCAAAGCTAATTTTGAAAAACAGTTGACTGATGGAAAGGTATGGCTACTGCTGGATGGCGTGGATGAGATGGCTGCGTCGGGTAATCCTTTCACATTTATCGATCGATGGCTACCAGTTTGGAGTCAGAATTTGCCTGTGATGCTGACTTGTAGGCTGAATGTTTGGGAAGCAACTCCTTATGCACTCAATGGCTTTCAAACTTATCGCACGTTGTGGTTTAGTGAAGAGAAAGTTAAGAAGTTTATTCATGATGGTTTTCAAAAAACTGAACCCGCATTAGGAGTTCAGTTGCAAGAGGCATTAAACCAATCCGGAAAAGAACGAATTAAGGATTTGGTGAGAAATCCCCTGCGGTTAATGCTGTTATGTTCGATTTGGCATTTGCTAGATGGCAAGTTACCCGATACCAAGGCAGAACTTTACCAGCACTATGTGGAGGAAGTGTACAGGTGGAAAGAAGAGGAATTTCCTACAACACCGGAGAGACAGCAACTAAACGCCAAGTTGGGAGAGTTGTCAAAAGAAGCAATTGATAAGCAAGAGAACCGATTTTGTTTACAACATAAATTTATTCAAGATGTATTTAAAAACGATTCTTTGTTCAAATTGGCGCGCAATGTCAACTGGCTGAATCAAGTGGGGGTAGATGCAAAAAATCCCCTTCAACCTGTCTACGCTTTCTTTCATCCCACGTTTCAGGAATATTTCGCTGCAACTGCAATTGACGATCGATATTTTTTTCTACCCCCTCAACATCAAGATAAACCCGTTGCAGAAAAATACCGCATTTTCGAGCCGCAGTGGAAAGAGGTGATTTTGCTGTGGTTGGGGCGAGAAAATATAGAAGCGCAGAAACTGGAATTTATTGATGCTTTGGTTAATTTTGAGGATGGATGTGGAAAATGGGATTGGGAAAACATAGGAAAAGGGTTTTATGAATATCGCGCTTATTTTCTTGCTGCATCAGGAATTAATGAATTTAAATCTCATCCTATTGCCCAGAAGATTGTGAATCAATTAGTACATCTTGGCTTAGGTTATTTCAGTCAGGAACAACAGAAATGGCAAAATTATATTGGTGTTATTTCAGGTTACGTAATGATAAATAAAATCCTGAAACAAACTGATAAATTAAGTACCATTAATGAAATTTGCTCGCTTTTAGAAAATTCTCAATATCCTGAATCTTATTATAGGCGTGCCATCTCTGTGTTAGGAGAGATTGGACAGGGTAATTATCAATCTATTGCTGTTTTAAAGAGAATCTTGAATAACACCAAAAATCCTGAAATTAAGCGCCAAGTATTGATTAGCTTAAATGAAATAGAATCGGGCCAACTCTCCACTATTGACAGATCAATAAAAACAACAACAACTATTCCTGTTCATCACAGAAAAGCATCTAATACAGAAGAGGTTGATAAAATTCAGCATTTTATAGAATTATTATTAAATGAAAAAAGTGATAAAAATACTCGCATGAATGCTCTAGATAAATTACAGAGAGTAAGGCAAGAAGATAGCAGAATTATCAATACTTTAGTAGAAATTATTGAAAAATCTAACGATCCATCTCTTCGTGACTTAGCATTACACTATTTAGGCAAAATCGATCGAGGAGGTATCACAGTCACAAGAGTATCAATGAAAATCCTAGAAAATTTTGAAAAAGAGGATAAAAAGCTACGATTTAAGGCTGTGATTAGCCTAAGAAAAAGCAACCCAAATAATGCTGGAAATAATGTAGATTGCTTGCTCTCTATTTTAAATGAAACTAAAGACCCAGATTTACGTATAGCCCTATTAAAAGCTTTAGGCAAAATTGGGTATGACAATCCTAAAGCTATCGCCACGTTGACTGGTATTCTAGCAAATACTAAAGACGAAGAGATCCGTTTTCAGTCTGCTGACAGTCTAGGAAGAATAAATCCAGGGAACTGCAAAGCTGTAGCCGTAAAAATTGAAATCCTAGAAAATACCAAGCATGAATATACCTCAATTGTCCCTGCTTTACTTAAGCCATTCGAGGATCTTTGGGAGAGTTCAGAAGCATTGGATAGCTTAGGAGAAATTGGCAAGGGAAGTAAAAATGCTATTCATGCCTTAGTAAAGGTACTAGAAATAGCTAAAGCAGAATATGCTAGGAGAAGAGCTACTAAAAGTTTATTAAAAATCATTACTACTGATGAACATCGTCAAGAGGTGGTTTCTTTGCTTCAACCTCACCTGAAGACTGAAACTTACGAAAATAACTTTGATTTATTTAAAGACTGCTACTCAGTCCTCTGGCACTGTGCCCAAAACCTCCCTTATACCACCTTCTATGAAGCATGGCACAATCCCACCGTCAAACCAGATCTATCCGTCCCAGAAACTACCGCCGATTTACCCCACGACACAAAAATTTAACTCAGCAAACTTACTGCAAATCCTTACCATTAGAAGAATAGGAAAGCGATCGCCAAATAATTTGTACAATGAGCGCAGGCATTCTTCAAACATAGGAGCAATTGATAATGAGCGCTGAAGATAAAATAATCGAAAAAATAATTTTACACAGGGATATTAAAGAATTGGTAATCCAGGAATTGCGTACAGCAGGTATACCATGCCAAGAAACACAGTTTACCGATCCTAGAGGTGATATCTTAATTATCAGCCCTAATGATGCTGCTAAAGTTAAACAGCTTATTCGAGCCTTGCAAAAAAGAGCCAACAGTTAAAAGATCGCATGGAAGAGAAATATGTTGAAATTAAAACTCGCTACCTTGATTCTGGCGATGCCAAGCGCATCATCGAAAAAGGAACTATCATAGGAATTGTCACCACAGGTAAAATTTCTCAACCTGCTAAAAAACTTCTGGATGCAGCCAATATAGCCTGGGCGGAAAATGTTTCCAAAGAAGATTTCATAAGATATCAAACAGAGGAGTAACAACAATGTTAGATATTAGCTTTTACACAGCCAACAATCAACCATCCCATCATGTAGCAGTGGCGGAAAACTTTCTAGAGTGGTTGGCGCGATCGGATTTTTCAAAGATAGGCGAAGACAAGCCCACTAAAGTTTGGATTGATGAAGAAAAAGAGACTTTGCCGCTAGTGAAGTTAGGCAAGGTAAACCGTCAAAAACTTATTAAATTTTTCAATGAAGCAATTGTTAGCGAAACTAAAGCAATTCTGGATCAGTTGGTAAATTCATCGGTCAAAGAAGAACGAATTTATCGGCTCAAAAAACTGATAGAATTGCTCGATTATATTAAAGATGAAAAGTATCAGTATCTTCAGCGGCTCTAGTTCGATCGTATAAATGTAAGGTATGGAAGAGCGTACATAGATGTAAAATGTTTGGGGTTAATTGCATCTTCACTGCCAGATGCGATATGATAAAACTAATAGACTGAGGAACTAACAATGCTAAGTCAAACAACCTACGATCGAGCCTGTAAAGACTTTGAGCAAATTTACGATGAAGTTATTTCTACCCGCGAACCTGTTATTGTCAGTCGGGAAGGCTGCGAAAGCGTATCCGTCATTCCGACAGATGAGCTCAATAGAACGATCGAGACAATCTATTTATTTCAGTCTCATGAGAATGCTATACGTCTCTTAGACGCTCTACAACGTGCAAAAAAAAGAACGAATAAACCTCAAACTCTAGAAGATTTGCGTAAAAATTTTGGACTGATTGAGGAAGTATAAAAAGTTGATGTCTTAGAATACAAAATTTAGAAGATATTCCTCAATTCGATCGCTCTTGCTTCGGACAAACTTCAAAAGCTAATTGAGAACCATAGAAACAAACATCAAACTCGGAAAAGAAATTCTGCCGCCCCAAAATCAAAGGAACATGATTAGCTTGCGTCCATGCAAAAGCCAAACTTACAGGTGCAAATTGACCGACTTTCGCCGATACAACTAAGCCGCGAGCTAGAAATTGAGCTAGATTACCAGTTAATACCACTGAAATTGTCTGATCCTCCCAAACAGCTCCTAATTGCAAGCCAATTTCGTAAGGCAAAACATTGACACTAGCACCTGTATCTAATAAACCAGACACCTGCAAAGAACGATTTTGATAAGTTAAGGCGATCGGCATATATGGCGCAGTAATCGTTTCTCCTGAATCGTTGCGCCTTTCAACAAAAGGGTATCTTTCTGCATTAAGCATCTTGGTTTACTTTGTCTTCCTCTAACATTTTTCCCAGTATATTAGCAGCTTCAAAAGCATCATAAGGCGACCAAATTTCATAAGTCCGTCCATCTTCAAGGAGAGAAATAGTTTCTTGTTTAGACAATTGTGCTGCCAAAAACTCAATCACCCGTAGCTGATCGGCACGCGATAATTGTTGCAGCTTGGGCAGAAGTTCAGCTAAAGACATAATAGCAAGCATTTGAAGTAATTAACTCCTGTATTATATCATTCCTGAATATCCCTGCGCTACCGAATAGAACTTCCAAGATAATTACTCCTCAAGATAAGCTAATGCTTGATCTCTACCTAGCAAGGTTGTATTCGCAGCTTCATTCATCGCTTTGTTCAGGCAATAATCTTCTACCGCTTCAGCCAGATTCTCCTCAGAAGCTTCTCCAGTCGGTAACAGTTGTCGCCATAGATCGATCGGAATCACGACTCCGATTGCTTCGCCGTCTTGGTTGGTAAGATATTCAATATTTACCATGCCTATTTTCCTCAAGCTTGAATTGATATCGATTCCTACCTCTAAGTGTATCATCAGAAAGTCGATAGGGCGATCGCACCCCCACTCTCCCTGTTAACCTTTTACGCAAACCACCTGCTTCAAAGTCGCTACCACTTCCACCAAATCCGACTGATGTTTCATCACCTCATCAATTGGTTTGTAAGCCCCCGGAATTTCATCTAAAAATGCCTCATCTTTCCGGCACTCCACACCCTTTGTTTGTTCGATAAAATCATCAAGAGTATATACATTCTTTGCTTTGTTGCGAGACATCAATCTGCCCGCACCGTGACTGCAACTGCAATAACTTTCCACATTTCCCTTACCTTTGACGATAAAAGATTTTGCTCCCATCGAACCCGGAATAATCCCGTAATCATCAACATCGGCACGCACCGCACCCTTGCGAGTAACGTACACTTCTTCGCCAAAATGTACCTCTTTTTCCGCGTAATTGTGGTGGCAATTTACCTCTAACAACGGCTTCGTAACTTTGCCGCCCGCAAGATGTTTTTCGACAATTTTCTTAAATCGATTCATCATCACATCGCGGTTAAAACGAGCGTAATCCTGCGCCCACTGCAAATCGTGCCAGTAAGCCGCAAACTCCGGCGTACCCGCTACAAAATAAGCCAAATCTTTGTCAGCCAAATTAATTTCTGCGAGTTTAGCTAACTCTTTAGCAGTATCGATATGGTGCTGTGCGAGCAAATTCCCAATGCCGCGAGAACCGGAATGCAGCATCAGCCAAACAAAGTTTTCAGTATCGACGCAAACCTCAATAAAATGATTGCCGCCGCCTAGGGAACCCAATTGTTTTAAAGCTTTATTATCTTGGCGCTGCACTCCTTGATGAAGTTCTTTAAATTCTTGCCATCCCTGCCAGTTGGTGACTGATTTTTCTACTTCTTTATTTTCCGACAATCCGACGGGAATTGCTGCTTCAATATCGAGGCGAATTTTTTTGAGTTTCCCTTCTAATTTATTGGCTTTTAATGGCATTTTTATGGCATTCATACCGCAACCCACATCCACGCCCACAGCAGCAGGAATAATTGCTTCTTTTGTCGCAACTACTGAACCGACTAAAGCACCTTTTCCTAAATGTACGTCGGGCATGAGGGCGACGTGTTTGAATACAAAGGGTAAAGATGCAACATTTTCTGCCATCTTAGTTTCTTTGTCGCTGAGGGCGTGATTTGCCCAAGATAGCACTGGTTTAGGGGTTGATATGTCTAGCTTTTCGTAGGGCATTTTAATTGAATTGATATTTATTACCGTGCCTGTACTACAAACATACTACATAAGTCTCGGAATGTCAATATAATATAATTATAATACTGTTACTCGATCGGACATCATAGGATCTTGTGTCCGACCGATCGACCGCAAAAAGATTAGTTCGTAGTGAGGACTGAAGTCCTCAGCAAGAGATTTGGGCGATCGATTCAATATAATACACAGTTCGTAGTGTGGACTTTAGTTACTCAAATTACAGCCATCCCCGCAATCGATAAACGATTAATCCAACGTATTCTTTTAAGGCTTTAGTTGATAAGTGTAAATAATAGGAATCCGGTAAAAAATCTAGAGCGGCTGCTTGCCAATTGTTTTGAGATTCGGCAATCTCCTGTTGCGTTATATGAAAGTCGGTTGGTGCTGGAATAGCGGCGATTCCTTGCCTTTGGAAAATTAAGAGCGATCGAGTCATGTGCATCGCCGATGTTACTAATAATACCTGCCCTTTGATACCTCTAGCATCTAAAATTTTCCGCACGTTAACAGCATTTTGATGGGTGTTGTGAGAATCGGGATCTTGCAAAATTGCGGATGCAGGTACGCCAATAATTTGCGCGATTTCTGCCATATCTGTTGATTCAGGACGCCCGCCACCCCTCCAATTTACCCTACCGCCGCTGAGAATTAACAGCGGGGCTTTGCCTTGTCGGTACAGTCGAGAAGCGTAGAAAATTCGATCGCCCGCTTCTCCTAATTCTATCCAAGGTCGCGGCGGTAATCCAGATTTCACCCCTCCTCCCAACACCACAATTGCTTCAGTTTGAGGAAGTTGGGCGGGCGGTAGATTTTGCCATTCGAGCGATCGCACTAAGGATTTTGATACCCAACCAGTGCTGCTTAGCAATAAAATAATTAAAGCAGCAGCGATCGGTGGCACCGCCCATTTTGGACGCCACCAAAGTGCTGTTAAAGCTGCAACCATTAACAAACAACTCAATCCTAAAGGATAGATAAATAGCGGCAGCAGTTTCGACAAAAATACAAACATTCAGTGCAGGCAAAGTTGAGAGTTGAGAGTTGGTAGGGGCGGTGCCCCCGTGCCCGCCCTCTTAGTTGAGAGTTGACAATTGACAATTGACAGTTGATGGTTGAAAGTCGATCGAATGAGTATAATATCATACCAAGTCTCGATTAACTCTCCCCTTTATAAATCCTTAAAAATTCACGCCCGATCGCCAGAACAGTAGATGAGCGATCGACTTTTTAACAATCGAGTAGCTGCGGATTTCGTGACTACTTAATCTTATACTCTCCCCGAAGCGACAAAAGATGAATAACTCATTTAATTTAAAAAGATAAAAAGTTTACATCTAAAATCTCTTGGGCTAACCCGAATGGGTTACGCAAAATGAGTGTCACTAAAAAAAGCGACTGGTAACTAATTTTTACGATAGCTATTAATAGATCTAGCGAGGAAAAAGCACGAACCAAACTTTTTCCAGTAAAAAGTTAGCTAAAGAAAAACATGGAAATTTCAACTTTTGAACTGTTAGTAAAACCCATCGCGCCTTCTGTACCCAGCGCGCCAGAACTAAATCCCGTGCTTCGTCGCATCGTTCAAGGATACTTTCTCACCATCTCTAATTTAGAAGCGTTCGACGTGCGATATCGGATCGAATTTAATATCAGCTTGCCCGTACCGCCCGACCCGCATAAAATCTTAATCGACGGCGTTAACGTGCGGTTAATTATTGACGTTGAAGGCCCTAACAATTTTATAGCGCTGAGTCAAAGTCCAACCGATCCCAGCGTATATCGCGGCTTTTTCAGAATCCCAGCAGGCAAAACAGCATCTGTTGAACTGTTACCGCTGCTTCCAGACGCCCTGAAATCGAGTTCGTTAGAAG
>JBOFTL010000222.1:0-2202 GCA_051652045.1 Microcoleus sp.
CCCAATCAACAACCCAAAATCCTAAATAAATAATCCCAAATCTAAAATCAACAATCAATAATCCCAAATCCTAAATCTCCCTATCTAAAATCTAAAATCGCCTGGTGTAGAAATATGAATGATTTTTCTCGGCCCGCGATCGAGGCACAAGAAATTATTGAACTGCTCAAACAGGAATTGCAGTTTAAGCAAACTTGTCAAAGAGTTTTGCAGAAAAAAGTTATAGAAAAAGCCGCAGCAGAACATGGATTAGATGTAACCGCTGAAGAAATTCAAGCAGAGGGCGATCGGTTGCGCCGCGAAAAACGTTTGGAGAAAGCAGCAGCTACAATTGCGTGGCTGGCAGATCAGATGATTTCTATAGAAGATTTAGAAGCGGGAATTCGCGATCGGCTGCTGGCTCAAAAACTTGCCCAGCATTTATTTGGTAGAGATGTAGAAAAGGTTTTTGCTCAAAACAAACTGGAATTCGATCGAATTGTTTTGTATCAATTAATTGTTGTTCAGGAGGAACTCGCTCAAGAATTGTACTATCAAATTCAAGAACGCGAAATTAGTTTTTTTGACGCGGCGCATATTTACGATATTGACGAACACCGCCGACAGTTATGCGGTTGCGAAGGCACACTTTATCGCTGGAATTTAACGCCGGATATTGCGGCGGCTGTATTTAATGCTAAACCGGGGGAGGTAATCCGTCCGATTAAGAGCGATCGAGGGTATCATCTGTTTGTTGTGGAAAAATTTATTCCTGCTGAATTAACCTCGGAAAGGTCTAGCGAAATCCTTCAAAATCTGTTTAATAATTGGCTGTCAAATGAAGTAAATTATTTATTGTATACAGGAGCGGTCGATCGGTAGATAGTTGAGAGTTGAGAGTTGTAGTGCGAGCGTCCCCGCTCGCGATCGATTGAGAGTTGATAGTCGATCGATTGGTAGTTTGTAGGGGCGGTGCCCCCGTGCCCGCCCGAGGGAGTTGATAGTCGATCGAGTCAACTGCTCTTTCCACAGCCCCTTGAGTTCTGTCAATATCCCGGCTGACTTTAGCACGCACTCGGTCTGACAGAAAAGAATGGGTACAAACCTCGCCCTTCTAGGGCGGGGAGTGTCAAATATCTTCAGAGTTATACTTCACTTCTCGCGCTGCATCTTTGACATTTTCTTTGCCTTGGCTGACGTTATACTTGAGCGAACTAGCAGCATCACCTGCTGTTTCTCTTACACCTTGAGTAGCCTCTTTAGCAACATCTTTTGCTCCCTTCACACCTTCGCGAGTGTTCTCCTTAATATTAGCTAAGCCTTTTTTGGTATTTTCGCCAAACTCTTGGGCGTTGCGCTTCGCTTCGCGCAAGTCTTCATTCACCTTATTGCCAATTTGGTTGAGTTTGTCCGGGCCTTCGTCGCCTACTCGCTTGATATTTTCACCTACATTGTTGCTGGATTTATAATCAATGCGGTGCTGTGCTTGCTCTTTCAAAAGCTGAGCTTTTGCTTCTGCTGCTGTAATATTTTTGTCTCTAGGATCGACATCGCTGTAGTCGTTCATTCCACCTTTATAGCGCGAAGTTACAGCTTCCGAAGGAACTTCTTCTCGAATTCGATCGGCAGTTGGGCTAGCCATGACATCGGGGGTACGGTTACAAGCAATGCTCACAAAAACTAGAAGGCCTGCCAAAAACACTGTTAAAATTTGTCCCAACCGTACTTTTTTGACAAAATTAGCTAGTCTCTTCATAAAAAATGCTCCTTTTTTTGGAAAAACTCCCACTCGAATGCCTGCGATTTTTTAAATGGTAAAATTACAAAATCCGGCATTTGAATGCTCTTCAAGCGTACAAATCGTAAGGCGAACTGTTCATCTATCTCAAGTTACATTCTATATATAACTGAAGGAATAAAGACGGTTAACAATTGATAGTTGACAGCGAGGTTTTGAGAGTCTCTCCGGTCGATCGACTGCAATCTCAAAGGTTTGCAGTGAGGACTTCATTCCTCAGCATCAAGCGGACTGACGTCCTCACTAAAAGCGAATCTGATTGAGGTCGATCGACCGCACAAGATTTTATACGTATAAAATGCTCAATTAATGAGATGCAATGACCCTTCTCCTACCTGTATTGCTCGATCAAAACTCAAACAGTCCCGGACGCATGGTAAAAGTTTAAGAAGGCTTTGAGATTGCTTCGCTGCACTCGCAATGAC